>JBGTEI010000113.1:0-3473 GCA_041747875.1 Pyrinomonadaceae bacterium
GATTTAGAAGTTATAAGTGCTTTTGAGACAGCCTCTAAGCTTTTAGTCGAAAATTGAAGTTCAGACGTTTTGTAAATTATCTCTTCTATGGCTTCGGATATTTTGGAAACGGTCCTTTTTTCGGAGTTGTCATCGGATTCCGCTTTAGCTCATCAAGCGTCATTTGAACCGCTTTCTCAAGCTGAAGATCGCGACCCTGTCTCCAGAACTTCGGATCCAGATCAACTTCGACATCAGGCGAAACGCCGACATTCTCGATCCCGAGTTCGCCGTTCTCATCTCTAAAAGCAACCCGCGGTGCAGTCACGTTGCCGCCGTCGATCAATACCGGATACGAATAGATCCCGACCAGCCCGCCCCAGGTTCGCATCCCAACAAGCTGTCCGACCTTCGCTTTTCGGAACAGCCACGGAAGTGCGTCGCCGCCCGAACCGGCATATTCATTGACAAGCATTGTCTTTGGTCCGTATATCGAGCCGACCGGAGTCGTAAAATCCTCGCCTTCGCGCGTTGACCAATAGTTCATCAGCGGACGGCGCATATAATCGATAAAATAATCTGCTGCTGTACCGCCGCCGTTAAAACGCTCGTCAATAACAGCACCTTTCTTGTCGATCTGAGCAAAATAATACCGGTTAAAGTTTGTGTATCCCGCGCCGCCCGTGTTCGGGAGATATACGTAGCCGAGCTGACCGTTGCTGAGCTGCGAAACCTTTCGGCGATTTCCTTCCATCCATGCCAGGCTGCGCAAGTTGCCTTCACTTGATACCGGTACAACCGTCACATCTCTCGAGCTTGTGCCGTCTGCATTTGGTCCAACCTTTATAATGACCTGCCGATTCGCGGTTTGCTCAAAAAACGCGTAGAGATTGTCGGTTCCCCGGATCTCCCGCCCGTTGACGGCAAGCAGGAATTCACCTTCCTTGATATTTAGACCGGGTTCGGTAAGAGGTGCGCGGAGACCGGGATTCCAGTTTTCACCATTAAATATTCTGGCAAATTGGTAACGGCCGTTTGTGATCTTATAATCCGCACCAAGCAATCCGCCCTGATACTGCGTCAGATTCGGTGTATCCCCGCCGCCCGAATTATGGTGACCAACGGTTAGATTTCCGAGCATTTCCTGAAACAGATAATTCAGATCTCCCCGGCTCGCGATTCCGTCAAGAAAAGGTTTGTACCGCGCTTCCATCGTTTTGATATTTACGCCGTGAAACCCGGGATCGTAGAAAAAGTCGCGCTGTATTCTCCACGCTTCCTTGTACATCTGCTGCCATTCCTGACGCGGGTCAACGCGAACCTCCATGCCTCCGGTATTCAAGACACCCTCGCCCGGCTTCAATGGTTTTACCGTCGAAGCGATCGTAAAACGTCCCGGGAATTGTCCGACAAGCATTTTCTCGCCCGAAGCCGAAACGCTCAAAAGCGTTACATTTTCAAGCAGTTTTGCAGCCTTGCGGGTTTTCAGTTCAAACTTGTGCAGATTCGCCCCAAAACTTGGTGAACCCGAGGTTCCAGATTGCGGAACAACCTCGAGCAAAAAGAAAGTGCCGTCCATCCCGGTTACAAGCCCTTGATAATTGCGGGCCGGAAGCGGAAGCGCAATTATCCTCTGCCCGATATTGTCAAAATCGATTGTTATATCCTTGTCTTCAGGTTTTGGTTTTACATCTGGTTTCTTTTCTTCTTCCGCCTTTTCTTCTTTGATCTTTTCTTCATCGCTCTCTGGTGAAAGCGGCGAAGGATCTGTGTTTTTCAAAACTACGGCATATACGCTTCTGGTTGTTTGGAAAGGAAAACTCGACATATCGAGCCAACCGGTCGTTGGTCCCGAATCGGTACTAGCGGTGAAATAGATATATTTTCCGCTTTTATCAAATGCCGCAAAGCTTGCGTCACTCAGGCCGTCTGTAATTGGTGTTGATTTCGCAGTTTTGAGCGAATATACAAAAACTACACCGAGACGATTCTTGAGCTGCTTTGTGTAGGTGATCCATTTGCTGTCCGGCGACCAACCCGGGTTTAACACCTGAAATGGATTCTCGAATGTATTCGTATCGACCTTTGTCATTTTTTTGGTCGCAATATCGAGATACCAGATGTTCAAACGCTTATCGGTAAACAAGATCTTCTTGCTGTCCGGCGAAAAAGCGGGCGTGTAGAAATAGGACGAGGGATTTCCCAGGCTGATCTTTTGAACTTCACCCATTCCCGTTTGATCCCTTAGATGGAGTGCGTATTCACCGGATTCGTCCGAGAAATAGGCGATCCATTTTCCGTCAGGAGACCAGGCAGGATCGCGTTCAGCGACGCCCGACGTATTTGTCAGATTTCGCGGATCTCCTTTTTCTTCAGGAACCGTTAAAATTTCACCGCGTGCTTCAAAAACCGCCCGTGCGCCGTTTGGAGAAATTGCCACGTTTGAAACATTCCGTGCAACATTTTCATACCGCTGCCGAACTTCCGGAAAATCTCCCGCTAAACTTACTCTTACGGTTGAGGCCTTTCCTGACTGCGAATCAAAAACGCCGATCGAGCCAAACTGTTCGTAAACGATCCCGCCCGGTCCGGCGGAGGCAGACTTAAGATCAAAGCCTGAATTCGGCAATTCTTGTTTTACATTTTTTGAAGCCGTGTCATAGGAATAAAGCGAGACATTTTTACCGCTTCGGTCAGACAAAAAGTAAATTTTCCCGCCCGTCCACATCGGTGAAAAGTCGTTTGAATTTTCGCGCGGAATTTCTTCAACGCTTGAATCGCTCATATTCCCGATCCAGATCTTTGTCGTCCGGCCGCCGCGATATATCTTCCATTGCGCAAAAGCCGGAAGCAGCGGCATGTATGCGAGCCGTGATCCGTCGGAAGAAAATGAAGCAGGTCCGCCGGCCATCGGGAACGGGAGTTTTTCGGGTAATCCGCCGCCGCTGGTGTCGATCGTAAACATCTGCGGCACAAGTATTTCTGCGCTTCTGTTTGAAAGGAAAATGACCGATTTTCCGTCGGGCGTCCATCCAAGAACAGAATCTGGATTTGGGTGGTACGTTAATCTTCGCGGTTCGCCGCCTGACGAGGGAATTAAGAAAATATCCGTATTTCCGTCGTACTGACCCGTGAAAGCAACCCAATTCCCATCGGGTGAAAACATCGGATTCGATTCAGCACCCGTTCCGCTCGTCAATCGAATCGCAGTTCCGCCTTCGCGCGGTACTTTCCACAAGTCTCCGGCGAAAACAAAAACGATATGTGTGCTGTTCATCGTCGGCTGACGAAAAAGCATCGGACGATCATCTTGCGGAAACACTGCTAACGATCCAAAAAGTGAAATCAAAAATATAAACGCGAGTCGCTTCATTTTATTCTCCTGAGTATTTAAATCCTGGTAATTTCCAAAAAATAATGATTTGCCTTTATAACTTGCCCCTAGATTTATCTAGTGGGCTTGATTTTCTCTATATTTCCTGGCTTTAGCCGAA
>JBGTEI010000114.1:0-2629 GCA_041747875.1 Pyrinomonadaceae bacterium
TGAACGAAACAAATATGACCGCCTGACAAAAAACACTTTTCAGACTCATTTATGGATTGGAATATACTGTAGGAAATAGAAAGGATGTTAGTTTTTATTGACGAATCAGGAGACGCGGGGCTGAAAATAGATTCGGGATCTTCGCCGCACTTTGTTGTCACGTTAGTCGTATTTCAAGATAGGTTAATCGCAACAGAAGCCGATAAGCATATAACTTTGCTGAAGGATAATATGGGTATGCGTCGGGACGCAGAATTTAAATTTCACAAAGCCGATCAACCAACGAGGGAACGATTCCTAACCGAGTTATCGCAGTTCGATTTTCGATACTTCAGTGTTGTTATAAATAAAGCGGAACTGACCGGTAAAGGCTTTCGTTTCCCTGTGTCGTTCTATAAATATGCCTGTAAATTAGTCTGCTTAAACGCGAAAGAATTTTTAGAAGATTCGATAGTGATTATTGATGGAAGTGGTACGCGTGAATTCAAACGACAGTTGGCAACCTATTTGCGAAAAAACACTAACGATCCTGAATCAGATAAGAAATGTATTAAAAAAGTAAAACTCCAAGACTCGAAACAAAACAATTTGATTCAATTGGTAGATATGGTCTGTGGTGCAGTGGCCCGAAGCTACAAGGATAAATCCGATTCGAAAATATATCGCAAAATTATTGCACATAGAGAGGGCAACGTTCAATTTTGGCCTAATAAGAAACGCGCCAAAAAACGCTTTCTTATTTAAAAGAAGAATTCCGACCCTATCCTTATTCAGGCACGCACGCCATACGGCGACTGTTCGGGTCGGAACTCATTTCCATTGTTAGTATCACCGTTTTTGGCGATGCTGTCAAGTTTTGAACTATACCGTTTTAAAGTTCAAACGCTATTTTTTCACAGGGGAATTATACATAAGTCGTTTACCTGCTACGCTTTCAATCGCCTTAACAGTTCGAACTCCATCTTCTTCTTTTCTCAAGTTAAATCTGAAATCAAACTCCGTTAAGTACCGATGAAGATGCTTTTTCGATACGTGATGGAATGTTCCAACGATTCCGCGCTTTAAGATAGCGTGAACACTTTCAGCGGTGTTTACGTGCGAAGTGCCTCTGACATATTCGCCTTTCTTATGATTAACGCTTTGGTGATCGGCAAACAAACTTCTAACGAATGAATAAGACGGACTTTCGTCACTATTGATAAATGCGGTTTGTTCTACACTTCCAAGCAACATAGCTTTTAAGTTGTCGCTTGTAACGTGTTCCATATGTCGGGTTTGAACTCTACCGTTTCTTTCAACTAAGGTGACGACCGGGGCTTTATCGACCGTGCCGCGTCCTTTGATTCGCTTTACTCTTTCCGACTTGTGCATATTACGGGATTTACCACCAATGTAAGTTTCATCAACTTCAACGGTTCCGCTCAACTTTGAGAATAAAGGTTCTTGAGTCATTGCAAATCTAATCCGGTGCGCCATAAACCAAGCCGATTTATAAGTCACCCCTAGCATCCTGTGTAGCTGATGCGCTGACATTCCTTTCTTCGATGCGCAGATCAGATGAATAGCTAACAACCATTTGTTTAGCGGTATGCGTGATTTCTCAAAGATCGTATTAACGGTAACGGTGAATTGCTTGCGGCAAGCCTTACACTTATAAAGACCTTTACGTGCCTTGCGTCCTTTGCTTGAACTGGCGTCGATCGGATAAGCACCTTTATCAGATTCACACTTCGGACAAACGATGCCGTTTTTCCATCGGAGTCTTTCTAATAATTCACGCGCTTTATCTTCATCTGCGAAGTACGGTGCTAATGTTGCTAGGTTGATTTTCTCTTTCATTGTTATAATACCTCTATCTAAGAAAGATTATATCAATTTATCTTGGGTGTGTAAAGTATATAATTCCCATAGTTATCTACCTAAAAGTCCAAGATGTTTCAAACCACCCCTTAATTATTCGATTGCAAAATCACGGCATCGAAAAGTCCAAGTAGCCGCATCTGTAATATAGGAGTTTCACTATGCTGCAAAAAAAACCTGTCCAACTGTTCGCGATCTTTGTTTTTAGTTTCTTTATTGCCTGCCAAAGCAACTTTTCAACGATCGCCCAAACCGATCGATCCGCATCTTTGGCAAAGCCGGTTATGGAAAAACCGAAACTCAGCGAGATAAAGACACCTGAAGTTAGATCGATTCTCAAAAGCGCAAATTTGCAGACAGAAACGACTACTTCATATTCGCAAAAATACTATTCGATCACATATCCGATGGGTGACGTTCCGGAAAATACGGGGGCGTGCACAGACGTCGTTGTCCGTTCATACCGGGAAGCCGGGATCGATCTACAGAAAGAAGTGCATGAAGACATGAAGGCCAATTTTTCAAAGTACCCGAAAATATGGGGTTTGAGCCGAACCGATACAAACATTGATCATCGCCGCGTACCGAATCTTCAGGTATATTTCACCCGCAAAAACAGATCACTGGCAATCTCGCAAAAAGGGTCTGATTATAAACCCGGAGATGTTGTATCGTGGGACCTTAACGGAAACGGTTTGACGCATATTGGTGTCATTTCAAATATGTGGGATACCGAAAATCAACGATATCTGATAATTCACAATATCGG
>JBGTEI010000115.1:0-2904 GCA_041747875.1 Pyrinomonadaceae bacterium
AGTGACACGACACAATTCGAAACGACCGGTTCGTTTCCAACGATGCCTGAAAGTAGCTCACAATTCCAGTACGATATACATACGACAGCGTCTGCATCACTCGACGAAGTTGACGGAAAACGATACAAAAATCACTCAAGATTGACCTCGGGTACGATCGCGGCTTTTTCAATTTTCCTTGTATTAGCAGGGACTATTTTTGTAGTGCCTAATTTGCTTACTTATCCAACTTCATCCATTTCTGGTTCGGCAGTTTCTACGCTGCGAACGATTCAATCCGCTCAATCGGTTTATATTTCTGTTAATGATTCTAAACGCTACGGAACACTTCAGGAGTTAAAAAATGCGGAACTCATTGATGAAGCTTTAGCTTCGGGTGAGCAAACCGGCTTCAAATATTCTGTTTCAACCTCGACATTAGACAACAAGCCAGCGTTTGACATCACGGCCGAACCAATTCAGCGAGAGAGCGGAGATAGAACTTTCTACACAAACGAACAAGGGAAAATCTATTATTCGGAGGGTAACGCCTTGGGAACACGTGCAAATCCGGGGGTTCCAGTGGAATGATATTCGGACAAAAATACTTCTATAAACGAGATTGGGTTCTTGGAACAAGGACCGATCTAAACCTTCAGTCATAAAAATAGCGCCTTACCTTTTGGTCCGGGATCGGATCGAGCATTGGAAATCGTTCGCGAAATAAAGATCGACCAAAGTTCAGAAAATCGTGAGTTTGATCTGTGCGCTTTTTTCAACTAAAACCCCAGTGCGTCGCCGGTCGACGCACTGGGGTTGCTGCGAGGGCATTTTCGCAAAGTTCTAATTCACGATCTTTATACAGCCGTTTTTGATCTCGATCTTGGCGTTTGTTTTGATCGTCACCTCGCCGCATTTTGTGACTATGATGGCGGTGTCGCCGCTTCCCTGGATCGTCGCCGCGCCGGTCGTTGAGGCGCGGAATTCGACGGTCGACGTTGAACCGTTTTTCTTGACCGTCATTTTGTAGTCTTGCGAATCCTTGTTCGAATATTTGATATAGACCGACGCAAATGCGTTGAGCCCAAACGTTAAAACGATAGCCGCAGTGATAATTAATTTCCTCATTTCATTCTCCTGTCTTTTTTATTTTCAAGCTGTTTATGTCTTGTACCCCGGAGGAACGAAACGCAAAAGAGAATCTTGCAGATGTTCCCTGATTTACTTGGCTGCGCGGCTTTCTGGAAACTTTCCGATCGTTCGCGCCGTAAATCTTACGTTTTAGAATTCAAAGGTCCGGGAGAAAATTTTATGAAGAAGACTATATTTTTGATCCTGTTTGTCGCGCTGTTTTCGGCGTTATCCGCCTTTGGTCAAACGTCTGAAAAAATGAGCAAAGATGAAAAAGAGATTCGTGCTGCGTTTGATATCACAGCGGAAGGCTGGAACAAAGGAGACCTCGATCAATATCTTTCTCTCTACACGAAAGAGGCGACCGAAATGCTTTCAACCGGCCCGGCAGGAGGCGTCGAGGCGATCGAGAAAACGATGAAAGAGGGATTCTGGAAAAGCGGAAAACCACTGCAGCAATTGCGGTATGAAAATGTAGTTGTCCGTATGGTCGGGAAAAAAGGCGCGCTTGTCACAGGGAAATACGTTCTCAGCGGGGCGGAAAGACCGGACCGGACGGGGTGGTTTACTACGGTTTGGGAAAAAACCAAAGACGGCTGGCGGATGATCCATGATCATTCTTAATTCGTCGGAACGCAGGCGACCCGCGTGCAATAAGCGTCACCGCGAACGAGGATTCCCTGGGATATTCGAACATTATTAACCGGTTCGAACGCTTTCGCGATCGTTGCAGGCGGGGGCGCCTGCGGTCCGTCGGTAATGCGCTCCGGTTTAGCGCCAGATCTTTAGATATCTTCCAAACCATTTTTGGACCCACGGTTTCTTCAAACCTTCGATCGTTCTTTCGGTTCCGAGTGCCTGCGTGATCTTGGCGAGGGTTGGGTATACGTGGATGGCTTCATTGAGCTGCTCGATCGAGAGGCCGTGTTTCATCGCTACCGAGAATTCGCTTAGAAGCTCGCCGGCGTGGATGCCGACTATTGTCACGCCGAGGATCTTGTTGCCTTTTAATACAAGTTTTGCAAAACCTTCGGGGTCGCCTTCGGCGTGGGCGCGGTCGTTTTCGGAGAAGTTTACTTTGTATACGTCGATCGAATCACCAAACTTCTCACGCGCTTCTTTTTCGATCATCCCGACGCGGGCTATTTCGGGTTCGGTAAATGTTGTCCAGGGGACGATCGAATAATCGGCTTTGGTCGTCAACGGATAAAATAGAAAGCAATTCTTGAGCACGATCTGGGCTTCATAATCTGCCATATGAGTAAACTGAAATTTGCCGTTTACATCGCCTGCCGCGTAGATGGATTTGTTTGAAGTGCGCAAATATTCATCGACAGTGATCTTCCCTTTCTCGAGCTCGACGCCTGCCGTTTCAAGATCTAATCCGTCTGTATTTGGCTTGCGTCCGACCGCGACAAGAATCTCGTCAGCTTCGATCTCGGTTTTTGTGCCGTCTTCGTTTCCTACGGTGACGATTTTTTTACCTTCTGCAGTTTTGTGAAATTTGACCGCTTTCGTTTTGGTCAATACCTTTATCCCTTCATTTTGAAAGGTGTCTGTAATAAACTGCGAAACCTCTTCATCTTCAACGGCGAGAACGCAGTCTGCCATTTCGATAAGCGTCACTTCCGCACCGAAACGTGCAAACGACTGTCCCAATTCGCAGCCGATCGCGCCGCCGCCGAGGACGATCAGTTTCTTGGGCAATTCCTTCAGGTGAAAAACTTCTTCATTTGTGATGTAGCCCGTTTCTTTTATTCCTTCGATCGGCGGTACAAATGCGGAAGATCCGGT
>JBGTEI010000116.1:0-4259 GCA_041747875.1 Pyrinomonadaceae bacterium
CGCGAAGCATGATCGGATTTGAAGTTCCCCATTTCATATCTGTAAATTGTTTGGTATTTACAAAATAAACTTCCGACTTCATTGGCGAATTAAATCCGTGCTTCCAAGCGCCGAGCTTAGAAAGGATCGGCGTATTTCCACCGTCAATGGTATATTTCCCGGGTCCGAAAACATCCGCCGCTTGTCCCTGATAAACAAAAACGGCCGCTTGTGATTCACGTACGATTAGCTGCGCGCCATTCTTGATCTCCTGTCCAGCAACCGGGAAACGATACAAGATCGTATCCTTCGAATCATCGAGCCATTCGATGACTTCGATAAACTGATTTAATGCCGCTTCTTTAACTTTGTCTAAAATGCTCATTTTTATCTCCTTTCTCTGCTAACTAAAACGAGAAACAACTCCCGTAAGTTCACCAATTTTAAAGATTGACGGTTTGTTCGCGTTGTAATTGATTTGTTTAATATAATTTCTCAGATAACTGAATTATAAGCGATTAAGCGCTATCTTTTCAATTATTTCTAACCTTTTTGAACGAGACGAGAAAAACGATCATGACGAGACCGCCGATTCCGTCTAAAAAGACATCATAGATTGAACCCGTTCGGGTGAAATTGAAGCTCTGATTTAATTCATCGATCGAACCGATCAAAAGCACCACTCCAAGTGCGAAAATAAACCAGAAGGTTCGTAATACAAGATAGCTGGAACTCCAAAAGACCCGCGCTGCCAAAAACCCGAGAACTGCATATTCGCACAAATGCGCGATCTTTCTAATGTGTGAATGATAAATGATGAGTGTCTGGGTTGATGCATTTGGAAAAATGAATTCTAGTGCAGGACGAATAAACCGGGACATTTCTGACATAGAGGCCTGGGACGTCGACATAAACAGAATTACCGCGGTCCAAAGCAAAAACGGCACGTAACGAAAAAATCGTCCGCGCCATTTATTTTGAGAAACACTCGCCGCTTCCATAAGATTCTTACAAACTACATCGGCTGCATGCTGTTAATATTGTCCATAATAATCGGGATCATACCAATTATTGCGATCACATTTCCGATTATCAAAAGTGCTAAAGCCAGCCAACCGGTTTTATGCATTACGCAAAAAATAATCCCTGTGATCGGTTGAAAAAAGATATTAAGAATTCCCCATAAGGCACCGCCTGTTTTAAACCCGATGACGACAAGCCAAACCCAGCCGATAAAGGCTATCAAAACACCAACAAGAATTGCGCCGAGCCCTAACATCTGCATGATTTCCATTTCGAATCCTCCTCAAGTTTCCAAAGCAAAAGCAAGCAAAGCATAGCTGAATTCTATTTTGAATTCAAATATCCTCTTCTTGCGTAGTAACCTGACAAAAAAATGATCTAAACAGAAGCGCCCGAAACCACTTCGATTATTTCGTTTGTAATTCCGGCCTGCCGAATCCGATTCATATTCAGCGTCAGCGAGTCGATCAATTCACCTGCATTCTTAGAAGCGGAATCCATTGCCGTCATACGCGACCCCTGCTCTGAAGCTACCGATTCAAGCATTGCTCTGTATATCTGAGTTTCTACT
Source organism: Pyrinomonadaceae bacterium (assembly GCA_041747875.1). GTDB lineage: Bacteria > Acidobacteriota > Blastocatellia > Pyrinomonadales > Pyrinomonadaceae > Aridibacter. The sequence continues at coordinate 1,574 of JBGTEI010000116.1, forward strand.
TGCTTTGGCAACAATTTCCCAAAGATCTCTGCCGGCGGCTGCTCATATATGTATTCAGCTTCGGCGCCGGAATTTTCAACCTCTTCAGTGCTTTCTAAGCGCGGAATTGGAAGCAATTGCTCGGTAATAACTTTCTGCGAAATTACAGACTTGAATTCAGTGAAGACCAAAAACACCTTATCGATCGCTTCGTCCTCGACAAAGGTTTTTATCAATTTTTCTGATATTTCCCGTGCGTCGGAAATATGCGCGGTTCCGCCGCCTGTTAAACCAAGATACTGATCGACAAACGTCATTTCGCGGCGCTTGAAGTAGTCTCTTCCCTTTCTGCCAACGGCGACCATCTCCGCTGACTTTTCCGAATTTTCCTTAATAAAGCTTGCAGTTGCTTTGATCAAATTCGCATTAAAACCGCCGCATAGTCCTTTATCAGCAGTAACTAAAACGATCAAATACTTTTCGTCGCCGCGCTCGTTCAAAAGCGGATGTGAAAAATCACCCGAAACTTTCGCGCTCAAGCCTCCGAGGATCTCATTCATCTTTACCGCATACGGACGCGCAGCTGTCACACGGTCTTGTCCGCGTTTGAGCTTTGCCGCAGCAACCATCTTCATCGCCTTGGTTAGCTGTTGTGTATTTTTGACGGATTTGATCCGTCGTCTCATTTCTAAAAGACTTGCCATAACTTATTTAGAACGACCTTCAAATGTTTCGCTTGACGTCGCGGCTACGCGTCCCTATACCGAACCGCCGCATCGAAAAACAAACCAAAAATGTCAGCGGTCAAATTTGAATTCGGGCCGCTTCTGCTTACCGGAAATATTCGTCGGCTGCAGCGATTTGGTCGAATTTTCCAAACTCTTCCGTATCCTTTCGTTTTCCTTTTTCATGGCTTCGGGATATGCGACGGTGCTAACTTTCGCTTTCTCCGCTTCAGCCTTCGCTTTATCCGCCGCTACTTGTTTTTCAAGGGCGTCATTCGCCGCAACGCTGTAAAAGTGATAACCCGCAAATATGATACAGGCAATAACAATTATTCCGGCGAGTTTCGCTACCAAAGAAGCATTACCTGAATCAATCGCTTCAGGTGCTGTAGCACTACTGAATTCGCTTAAAAAAGTGCCGCATTTTATGCATTCAGCAACATTCGGTCAATTTACTACGCCGCAATGAGCGCATTTCTTGTTCATGTTGTAACCTCTGTGATTTGTTATAATTATGAGGAAATTCCTGACAGAGTGATCGAATGATCACACTCATAATCATAAAACAAATTACGCAGACGTCGCAACATCTTTCTTATTCCAACGCGTTGCTTTGAAGTCCTCAACAGCTTCTTTAAGTTCGGCCGTTAGATCGTCATCGATCTTCTTTTTATCTCGCAAGGTTTGCATTGTTGAAGGATTTGAGTTTTGCATAAACTCAAACAACTCTTTCTCAAAACGGCTTAGGTCTTCTACTCCAACATCATCTACGTACCCGTTTGTCGCAGTCCAAATAATAAGAACCTGATTTTCGACTTCCATCGGGCGGTATTGACCTTGTTTCAGGATCTCGGTCAAACGTTTACCGCGTTCGAGTTGGGATTGCGTTGATTTATCCAGATCCGAACCAAATTGGGCAAAAGCAGCGAGCTCACGATACTGTGCCAAGTCAATTCTTAGCGTACCGGCAACTTGTTTCATCGCCTTAACTTGCGCCGCACCGCCAACACGCGAAACAGAGTTTCCCACGTTGATAGCCGGTCGAATACCCGAGTTAAAAAGATCAGCTTCAAGGAAGATCTGCCCATCGGTAATAGAAATTACGTTTGTCGGAATATATGCTGAGATATCGCCAGCCTGGGTTTCAATGATCGGCAAAGAAGTCAGACTTCCGCCGCCGCGGGCTTCAGACATTTTCGCCGCGCGCTCAAGCAAGCGTGAGTGAAGATAAAAAACATCTCCGGGATACGCCTCACGACCGGGAGGACGTCTCAGAAGCAATGAAATTTCGCGATACGCTGCCGCTTGTTTTGAGAGGTCATCGTAGATCGTTACGGCGTGTCGTCCGCTGTCACGGAAATATTCGCCGATCGCAACTCCGGTATACGGAGCAAGATATTGCATTGCAGCAGGATCGGACGCCGTAGCCGAAACGACGATCGTATAATCCATAGCACCATATTCTTTTAATTTCTCAACAACCTGCGCAACCGTTGATCGTTTTTGACCGATGGCGACATACACACAGATCACATCCTTTCCTTTTTGGTTAATTATCGTATCGATCGCAACTGCGGTTTTGCCCGTCTGACGATCACCAATGATAAGTTCCCGCTGTCCACGGCCGATCGGCACCATTGCGTCGATCGCTTTGAGTCCGGTTTGAAGCGGTTCTCCAACTGGTTGCCGGTCAATAATTCCGGGAGCAACTCTTTCGATCGGATTGAATTCATCGGTTATGATCTCGCCTTTTCCATCGATAGGATTACCGAGTGCATCAACCACGCGGCCGATCATTGCATCGCCAACGGGGACACTCATGATCCGTCCGCTGCGCTTTGCTTCATCACCTTCTTTGATCTTTTGGAAATCCCCAAAAAGTACCGCGCCGACCTTATCTTCTTCAAGGTTAAGCGCTAATCCGCGAACGTCATGAGGAAACTCCAGCAGTTCGCCGGCCATTACCTTTTCCAGTCCATAGA
>JBGTEI010000117.1:0-4556 GCA_041747875.1 Pyrinomonadaceae bacterium
GTTGGAGAATTCCCGGTACATAATTTAGAATGCGAAACGATAAACACATTTATCGCAAATGATGATGAAGTTCACAACAAACTGGAATCTTAGTCCAAATCGACCTCGATATTTTTTGACAGAGTCAATTTTAAATTCCGAGCATTATCGTGTTTGAAGGTGATCCATTATCGTGTTTGCGCGCACAGGGATGTCCGCGCTCCGGCGTAAAGCATTTTGAGCTGTTATGGGAGGGAAGTTTCAAGATCGCTGATCTTCATTTGAGTTTTTTCTACTTCGGTCTCCATATCAAGTCCCGAAAATATCTCCCGTGCTTCATTCAGCAGTTTTAGTCGCTCCGGTTTGTCGCTGCAAAAACTCGCCGAATCGCGAATCGTTTTTGCATATTCGCTTTTCATTCCGGATTCCTCAAAAATTTTACGTGATCTTTCAAAAGACTCTGAGGAAGATATTTCCGCAGCATCGATCTCGATCGTCGTATTTGTTTCACCAAGAATATTTCCAATCGTTCGCCAGGCACTTGCGATATTCTCATTGTTTTTCGCGGCGACCGACAGATCAAGGGACATTCTTACAAATTCAACTGCTTTTTCACTTTTCCCTTGTCCGTGCGCTGCTTCGGAAAGGAATCTGTATGTTTCAGCGAGAATAAAATGTCCGGAATCCCCCGCAAGATCTAAGACCGCAAAAAGACACGTTTCAGCAGCTTCGAAATCTCCCATCAAAACTCTTGCACCGCCCATATTGCTAAGGATCATGATCTCGGAATTTCTTGCACCGATCTCATGTGCCGATCGCAACGCCTGTTTGAAATACGTGACCGCCTTTTCCGCTTCTCCCTGGAGGCGCATTTGTTCACCTAGGCTATTTAGTCCGTTTACCACCGTCTTTTTATCACCGATACGGCGGGAGAGTTCGACCTCTTTTTCCTCCCACTTAAATGCGTCCTTAAATTTTCCGGTAGCCATGTTTGCCGCGGCAAGAATATGATAGCTATTGGCCAAAACTTTGTCGGCACGTTCTCCATATTTCAAGGCCCTTCTCATTATTTCTTCGCCAAGCGGAATAACCTGATCATATTTTCCGACCGAATAGAGTGCACGTGCCTTTCGGTACAACCCTTTTGCTTTCAGGATCTCCATTTCAGTATCTTCTTTGCCAAAATAAGCAAGTTCTTCGATCTTTGCTGCGGCTTCAAGTGCTGCACGATTATTTCCGTTTTCCAGATTTGAATAACTTATTCCCAGATATGCCCTTGCCTCGAGCTTCTTGTTTCCGGTTTTTTGTGCATCATTCAGCAGATCTTCAAATGCGTCTATCGATGCGTCAAAATTTGCGAGTGTGTTATAGGAAGTTCCGAGTTCATCAAGCCATTTAAGTTTGCTCTTAATGTTTTGCACGGAATTCGGATCGTCACTGTTTAGCTTTATCGCTTTGCTCAAAAAAGACACAGCTGCATTTGGTGAATGGGTTTTACAGGCATATTCTCCGGCATTTCCAAACCAATACGCTGCTGCCGCATAGTTCTTCGCGTTTTCAAAATGTTCGGCGATCATCGAAGAATTCTCAGTTTTGCGCTCGTGACTTTTTTCTGCAAGCCAATTACCGATCTTCTCGTGCAGCTTTTCCCGCTGCTTGAGCGAGATGGTTTCGTATGTCACTTCACGAAAGATCGCGTGTTTGAAAACGTATTCGTTTGAGTTTGCGAGTGAAGAATTTTCGCGATGAAAAACGATCTCCTTTTCGCGGAGCGCAGATAAAATTGCTCGATGGTTGACCGTAGGGTCTAAATTTTCTAATGCATCAGCCCAAAATTCGATTCCGACCGCAGCTGCATTTTGCAGAGTCTGTCGTTCTGAGTTAGACAATTGATCGAGTCTCGCCTGAATTACTCCGCGGAGTAATGTCGGCACGGTAGTTTTACCAAGACGGGTTTCGTCGATCGTCCAACTTTCATCGTTTGTCAGGATGGTTTTCTGATCGATCATCATCTTGATCAATTCTTCAACATAAAACGGATTACCATCGGCGTTTGAAGCGATCAGATCGATCAGACCATTGTCAGGTTTTTCAACCTTTTGCAGCAGATCTTTTACCAGGATTCGGGTCTCCCGTTTTGATAAACGAACCAGATCGATCCGCGTATGATTTTCGATCCCTTCGCCCCAGTGCGATCTTTGTTCGAAAAAAACCGGGCGCACGAAATTCAAGATAAGAATTGGAGAATCTGAAAGTTCCGATATCAGCAGCTGAAAAAGGTCTAAGGAATCTTGATCCGCCCAATGTAGATCGTCGAGATAAATGATCGTAGGCAGTTCGCTCGATACGTGATGAAAAAACTCCTTTATATAGTGGAGCGCAAGGTCACGCGTCTGTCCGGGATCGTCGAGAGCGCCTTTAAAATGCACCGAGCCTTCGTAATTTATACCGATCAGATTTCCGATGAAATGCTCCTTGATCTCGATCTCTTCCTCTGAAAAAACCTGTCGCTGGTTGTCCCACATTTCACGAATGCCTTTTGAGAATTTCTCCCGCACGATCTCGTCATTATCCGTCTCTGCTATCTCAAAACGAAAGCAAAACAGATCCCGAAGCAGCGAAAACGGAAGATTGTTCATGCCCTCGATCGCACGGGCATTGAATATGCGGAATTTCTCTTTAAGGAGTTCGACCCTATCTCTGAATTCAAATAACAAACGTGACTTGCCTAATCCCGCTTCTCCTGCAACTGTAACTGCCTGGAGTTCAGATTCTTCCGCCACTGCTTCAAGCGCATCCATCAATTTGTCGAGTTCGCCATTTCTGCCGACAAGTTTTGTTTCAATTCCCTCGATACCCCGCGTTCGAAGCCGGAAAGCCCGCGGTTTCGCATTTTTTATTCGGTAAACTTTGAATTCGGTAGTCTTCTTTTTAAGGCGGATATTATGTTTTACGGTTTTGGGTTCGACGTCAAAAATTCCGCGAACATGACGGTATGTATCATGTGCTGCGAAGATCTGTCCTACCCCGGTTTCGCCGGCGAGACGCTTTGCGGCAGCGATAACGGAACCCGAAACCCGTGATAATGCGGGATCGTCATTTGCGCTGATCAAAGTAGGACCGGTATTTACGCCGATCCGCAGAAGCCCTTCGCCGTAGGTTTCCTTTTCATCGAGTTCGTCAAGTTCAAACTCACCGCTCAAGTTGCGCTTAAAATATGTTCCGATCTGTTTCTGGATCGCCAGTGCACAGCGGATCGCCATTTCAGGATCACTTTCCCGGGTCATCGCCGTTCCCCAAACGGCGGAAAATGCGTCACTCAAACGTATATCGATCTCGCCGCCTGTGCTTACTACAATGGAATCAATGATCGACCAAAGACCGGCCAATCTTTCTTTTGATTCCTCCGGATCTAAGCTCTCGAATAATTCTGAGATCGCTGAAATGTCTACGTAAACTGCGGTTACCTGTTTTCGCAGATCAAACGCAGGTTGGGATATGGTCCGCGTCGGGGTCACGTCGGCTACTGATATTGTCCCAAATTCGGTTCGGACGGTCTCCGAAGCATCGATCTCTCCGGTAGGAAGGACGATCAATCTTAGAAGATCTACAACGCTATCTATATTTTGGAATCTGTCATCAGGAGATTTTGCCAGACATTTTTCTACGATATTTTGGAGTGCTGCGGGGATCGATCGTCGATGCTTTCTTAACGGGATCGGGTCGACGTGAATGATCTCGTGAAGGGAATCGATCGCGGACTCTATCGTAAATGGTTTCTTTCCTGTGATCGCCTCGTAGAGAATGCAGCCGAATGAAAAAATATCAGACCGCTGGTCGATATCGGGCGAACCCTTTGCCTGTTCGGGCGACATATACCCGACAGTTCCGAGTATGACGCCGGAACGCGATCTGTGCTTTTGAAACTTATGGAGTTCGGCTTCTTTATCGATAAGTTTTGCCAGCCCGAAATCAAGCACTTTTGCAAAGCCATCGGAATTGATCATTATGTTTTCCGGCTTCAGATCACGGTGAGCGATACCGGCTTTATGAGCTTTTGCGAGTCCTTCTCCTGCCTGGCAAAGATAATTTAGCAATTCGGCCAAGTCTGTGCGTCGTTCATAAATAAAATTATTTAATATGTCGCCTTCGACATATTCCATTGATATGTAATGAATTACTTCGCCTGCCTGATCGGATTTTCCAACCTCATATATCGTAAGAATGTTTGGATGATTGAGAGCGGACGCAGACCTCGCTTCGTGGACAAATCTATCTACGCGATCAATATCCTGTACAAGTTCTGCCGGAAGCACCTTTAGCGCCACCTTTCGTTTTAAATTATCGTCGAGGGCAAGATAGACTTTTCCCATTCCGCCTTCTCCAATAACCGACAAAACGCTGTATTTGCCGATCTGCGTTCCGACAAGATCCTTCTTTTCCTGATCCTGCAGAAGGGAAGCGGCCAGATCGCGCGGAGAATCGTCTACGATCCCGTCTGTTTCTCCGGCTGATATCTGGGCTTCGACCTCGCGCCTTAACGCAGGATCATTTTTGCACTGCTCATCGAGTAAACT
>JBGTEI010000118.1:0-3143 GCA_041747875.1 Pyrinomonadaceae bacterium
AACTTTCCTCAAGGAGTTCGTTTTTCGTGCCGTCATATAAATCGTCTTCGCCTTTCATTTTGATCAAGTCTCAACCAACGGATTGTAATTTGAATTCGAAGCCAAATGCAAAGTACTGCGGACAAATAAATTTATTAGTTAGGCAAATAATAAAAGTTTTATTGTGAAAAATATTTATCTGAGTTCGAACCGCTTGAATTTTTATACTTGCGCTCATAGACTTAGGGTAGATTTTGGACAATTTTTTAGAGAAAAAAGGAAAGTACTAGAATATGCCGCACAATTTATTTAACACAAAGCAAACATTTACCGCTGGAAATGGAAATGAGGGAACGTTTTATTCACTTCCGCAACTCGAAAAGGAAGGTCTCGGAAATATATCGCGTCTTCCGGTCTCAATTCGAATCGTTCTTGAATCTGTATTGAGGAATTTCGACGATGGAAAAACGATCGATGAAGATGATGTAAAAGCTTTAGCTGGTTGGGGAGCTACGGCTAAACGAACTGAAGAAGTTCCTTTTGTTATCGCCAGGGTTATACTCCAGGATTTTACAGGAGTTCCTTTGCTGGTGGATCTGGCGGCAATGCGCTCGGCAGCGGCAATACTTGGTGAAGATGCGGGAATTTTGGAACCGCTCGTTCCGGTCGATCTTGTTATCGACCACTCAGTTCAGGTTGATTATGCAGGCAGCGAATCGTCTTACAGAAAAAATATGGAAAAGGAATTTGAGCGCAATGAGCAGCGTTATAAATTCCTAAAATGGGGCACTCAGGCGTTTAACGGTTTCAAGGTTGTACCTCCCGGTATTGGAATTGTCCACCAGGTCAATCTTGAATATCTTGCCCGCGGCGTTTTCGAGAATGAAGGCGTCTATTATCCGGATACTTTGGTTGGTACCGATTCCCATACGACAATGATCAATGGACTTGGCATCGTTGGCTGGGGCGTTGGCGGGATTGAGGCTGAAGCCGGAATGCTCGGTCAGCCAATATATATTTTGACGCCGGATGTTATTGGTGTGAATTTACATGGCGAACTTCCGGAAGGGACGACGGCGACGGATCTGGTTTTAAAAGTTACAGAAGTTCTTCGTGACGCAAAGGTTGTCGGAAAATTTGTAGAATTTTTCGGCGAAGGAACCGCGAAACTTCATGCGACCGATCGGGCTACGATAGCAAATATGTCACCGGAATACGGAGCGACGATGGGATTCTTTGGGATCGATGAAAATACGCTGGATTATTTCCGTGCAACGGGAAGAAGCGATGAACGAATTGATACGATCCGCAATTATTACAAGGCACAAGGACTTTTTGGGATTCCTAAGGAAGGAGAAGTCGATTATACAAAGATCATTGACCTCGATCTCGGCGCTATAAAACCTGCGGTATCCGGTCCAAAAAGACCTCAGGATCGAATCGATCTCGACAATTTTAAGAATAAATTCAATGAGCTTTTTACGGCTGATGTCGCTGCCGGTGGGTTTGGACGAGAGGCATCGGAGTTTGATGATGAATTTGAGGTCTTGCTTAACGGACCTGAGATCGGAGAAGTTTCTGGCGGTGGTGATCAAAGCGAAAGATCTATACCGCTTCCGGTTCTGAATGATAAAAGTGCGGTAGATACGGGCGTAGCTTCAGAAATGGAAATGATAACAAATCGTCCCACGCCGGATCAGGTTGATGGAGATTCCGTTGCCGAATTGAAACCTACTTTTGAAACCATCGGACACGGAGATGTTTTGATCGCGGCGATCACTTCATGCACAAACACCTCTAATCCGAGCGTTATGCTCGCCGCTGGGATATTGGCGAAAAAGGCGGTGGAGAAAGGACTTACGATTCCGAAGTTTGTAAAAACATCACTCGCACCGGGTTCGAGAGTTGTTACAGAATACCTTGAGAAAACGGGTTTACAACCGTATCTCGATAAGATCGGTTTTGATTTGGTCGGGTATGGATGTACCACGTGTATTGGAAATTCCGGGCCACTTCATCCGGCTCTTGAGAAAGCAGTAGTTGATCATGATCTGGTTGCTGCCTCGGTACTGTCCGGTAACCGAAATTTTGAAGCGCGCGTGCACCAGAATATCAAAGCGAATTTTCTTATGTCGCCGCCGCTTGTTGTCGCTTATGCGATCGCGGGTACGGTTAATATTGACCTCGCTTCCGAACCACTTGGTGTCGATAAAGACGGAAATGACGTTTATCTGAAAGACATTTGGGCGTCTCTTAGTGAAGTTAAAGAAGTAATGCATGCAGCGTTTGAACCTGAAACATATCGTTCTTTATATTCGGATTTTGCAGAGAAGAATCCAATGTGGAATGAGATCCCGACCACGGAAGGAAAGGTTTATGAATGGGACGAAGACTCTACGTATATTCAAGAACCCCCGTATTTTGATGGTTTTTCGATGGACGTCGGTGATTTTGAAGATGTTAAAGACGCCAGACCGCTCGCGTTGTTTGGGGATTCAGTTACGACAGATCATATTTCGCCGGCGGGCGCAATCAAACATGATTCACCGGCGGGATTATACCTTCAGGAAAAAGGCGTTGATCCAATGGATTTTAATTCTTACGGTTCCCGGCGTGGAAATGACCGTGTCATGCTTCGCGGAACATTTGCTAACGTGCGGATAAAGAATCTGCTTGTAACGCCGAAGGAAGGCGGTTATACGCTCCATCAGCCGTCTGGTGAAGAAATGTCGATCTATGACGCGGCGATGAAGTATAAGTCAGAAGGAGTTCCGCTCATTGTTTTGGCAGGTGCGGAATATGGAACCGGAAGTTCGAGAGATTGGGCTGCGAAGGGAACACTCTTAATGGGTGTCAAGGCGGTGATCGCAAAATCTTTTGAACGAATTCATCGATCTAACCTGATCGGAATGGGAGTCTTGCCGTTGCAGTTTAAGGGACATGACACTGTGGAAACGTTAGGGTTGAACGGTTCTGAATCTTTTGATCTTGTTGGACTTGAAAACACTGAAGTTAAGCCACTTCAGGACGTCATGCTGCGGATTAATAAAGTTGACGGAAGTGTTGTAAAAACTGAGGTTACGCTTAGAATTGATACGCCTATTGAAGTAGAATACTACCGTCACGGCGGCATCCTTCAATACGTACTCAGACAGATAATAAAC
>JBGTEI010000119.1:0-3609 GCA_041747875.1 Pyrinomonadaceae bacterium
AATATGCCATCTATGCTTACGGATGCTTTGAATTTCCGCTTATCACGATGCTATACGAATCGATAAGTTCGGTTTTGATCCCGCGCATGAGCGAACTTCAAAGCCGCGGAGAGACGTCGAAGATCATTGAAACGGCGATCAGCGCGATGAACAAGATCGCGCTTACTTTTCTGCCGATATTTGCATTTTTGATGATCGTCGCGACACCGCTTTTTATAACGCTCTTTACGGAAAAATTCCTTGAAAGCGTTCCGATCTTCCGGATAAACATTCTGCTACTGCCTCTTTATATTGTGATGATCGATCCGATCGCGCGTGCGTATGAAGAAGTCGGGAGGTTTCTGCTCAAATTCAGAGCGATCCTGCTCGTTGGAATTATCGGCGCCCTTTGGTTTGGAATTCAGAATTTTGATCTGCGCGGAATGATCGGGATCGTTGTGGCAAGCATCTTCTTTGAAAGGATCGTAACTTTTATAAAGATAAGCAAGCTCCTTGATCTTAAATTCGAACACATTTATCAGCTCAAAACGGTCGGAAAAATAATCATCGCCACGATTCTCGCGGCCGCGGTTTTGTTTTTATTTTATTGGTTTACAAAGGACTCGCTTTTTCCTTACTGTCTCGCGCAGAGCAAAACGATAATGACTTCGATCGGGATCGAGAAATTCGCCGGATTTTTTGGCGGAAGCGTTTATCTCGGGATCTGCGTATTGATATTCGGACCGGTTTATTATTTTGCAGCTAATGCACTTAGCGTAATTGATGAGGATGAAAAAGAATTTATTAAAAAGATCCTTCGCCAGCCTTTTGATCTCGCGGCGAGGGTATTCTAGCCGACACGGGATAAGGAATTGATCAAAATTTATGTGCGGAATAGCCGGATTTATTAGAAAAGACAGAGATTCCAGCGTGGATGAACGTGAAATTTTGCTCGATAAAATGTGCAAAGTGATCACCCACCGCGGTCCGGATGAGCAGGGAACGACTGTCAAAGGACGAGCTGCGCTTGGAATGAGGCGGCTCTCGATAATCGATCTAAAAGGCGGACAGCAGCCTATCTACAATGAGGACGGTTCGAAGTTTATTGTTTTTAACGGCGAGATCTACAATTATCGCGAGCTCAAATCCGAACTTGAATCCCTCGGCTGCCGATTTAAAACAAATTCCGATACGGAAACGATAATTCATGCGTTTGAAAAATTCGGACCCGCGTGCGTAGATAAATTGCGCGGTATGTTTGCCTTTGCGATCTGGGATAAAAAGGATGAAAGTCTTTTTATTGCACGCGACCGGGTTGGCAAAAAACCGCTTTTTTACTCGCTTCTTCCAAACGGCGATTTTGTGTTTGGATCGGAATTAAAAACTATTCTTGCCCACGGGCAAATTTCAAAAGAGATCGATCACAGCGCACTCGACGCTTACCTGACGTTTGGATATGTACCCGAGGATTTTTGTATCTTTAATGGCGTCCACAAACTTCTTCCCGGACATTTTTTGACTTTCAAAAACGGTGAAGTACTGACAGAGGAATTCTGGGATTTCAAATATCCAAAAATAGCAGAGATAAGAAGCGAAGCAGAATATATTGAATTACTTCGCGAGAAAATATACGACGCGGTAAAAGTAAGATTGATTTCTGAAGTTCCGCTTGGTGCGTTTTTATCGGGCGGCGTCGATTCCTCCGCGGTTGTTGCGATGATGTCTCAAATACTTGATAAGCCTGTTAAGACTTTCTCGATCGGATTTAATGAAGACAGCTTTGACGAACTAAAGTACGCCCGGATCGCTGCAAAGCACTTTGAAACGGAACATCATGAGTTTGTCGTGACACCGGATCTGGTCGACGAGATCGATCAACTGGTATGGCATTTTGATGAGCCGTTTTCCGATTCATCTGCTCTACCAACCTTTATGGTTTCAAAACTCGCCCGCGAATATGTAACAGTAATTTTATCAGGCGATGGTGGCGATGAATTATTTGCCGGTTATACCCGATATCAGATCGATAAAAAAAGAAGCGGTCTGGAAAAACTGCCAAACGCAATCCGAAGCGGACTGCTAAAGCCTTTGAGCGAATCGCTGCCGCATGGCGCAAAGGGAAAGAACTTTTTATACAACACTTCGCTTGATCCGATCGACCGGTACATCGACAGCGTTTCACAATTTGGGAAGTTAAAGAAACAAGGACTCTACTCAGCGAAATTCCGCGAAAGTCTATCCGGTCTCAAGTCCGCAGAAGAAGTTTTTCGAAATATCGCACAAAGCGTTTCAACCGGAGATCCGATCGATAATCTTTTGTATCTCGATAGTAAAACCTATCTTCCGGGCGATATTTTAACAAAGGTGGATCGAATGAGTATGGCTGCTTCGCTCGAAGCACGCGTCCCGCTCCTCGATCAGGAATTGATCGATCTTGTAACTCAAAGTATTCCTACCGCTCTCAAGCTCAAGGGCTTAGAGACAAAATATATTTTCAAAAAGGCACTGGAAGGTATTGTTCCGAATGAGATACTTTACCGGGAAAAACAGGGTTTCGGCGTCCCGATAAATGAGTGGATAAATGATCAACTCCGGGAAAGAATTCACGGAACATTACTTGAAAAACGTTCCCTTGAGCGCGGCTATTTTGATCCAAAATATATAAAACGGCTCCTCGATGAACACTCAAATGGCCGTCGTGACCATTCACATCCGCTTTGGGTCTTATGGATGCTTGAACTCTGGCAGAGGAGATTTGTGGACGCGTAAGTCTATTAAATGTTTTAGTTTACAATGAGCGAAGCGAGCTACTATCACGAATACGCAAGATCGGTGATCAAAGAGTATTCGAACCGAAATGACGATGCAAAAGATCTGCTTGTCGATTCGATCGAAGATCTTCCGGCTGCGCGTGTTTTGGATATCGGCTGCGGACCCGGACAAGAGATGCTGCCTTTTGCTGAGAAGAAGAATTCGTTTTGCGTAGGTTTAGACATTGGCTCGGAACTCGGACAGGTCGGGCCGCAATTTGTAAAGGAATTCGGGCGCGAGAAACAGATCACTTTTGTGCAGGGAACGGGTGAGGAACTTCCGTTCACTGCCGAAAGTTTTGACGTTGTGCTGTGCCGCGTAGCTTTGCCCTATATGAACAACAAAAAGACACTCGCCGAAATTTCGAGAACGCTCATGCCCGGCGGCGTATTTCTGCTCAAGACACATGCGGCGCCGTTCTATTTTGATATGCTCAAAAAAGGGTTGAGCTCATTTAGTGTCAAAAAAACTGCCTATCCTGCGATCTGCTTGTTTATCGGGATCTGGCATCTATTTACGGGTAAACAGCTTCAAGCCGGCTTCTTGAAAGGAAAAGAAGTATTTCAAACGGAAGGGTTTCTACGGAGAGAATTTGCAAAAAACTCGATGGTAATAAGGTTTGAGCTGAGCGACAGCAATCTTCAAACGCCCTCATATTTTGTCCAAAAATTATCAGAATGAACGATCAGGAAACAACTTTGCTTAGCAAACTGCGGTGGAATCTTCCGTGGCTCGTTCGCTATCCGTTTGAGCGCACGAAAAACTTCCTTGGCCGGAGTGCGTTTGGAAAGCAGCATATAATGTTTACGATCGCCGATC
>JBGTEI010000120.1:0-4464 GCA_041747875.1 Pyrinomonadaceae bacterium
CCTTGTTTCCGAATCAAGCTCCAACGACATATCTTGTCGAATTTTGTCTAAGGTTTTAAGCAACTATTCCTCCATACTGTGTGAGACTAAACTAGCTTGCAAATCATTGCCATTTCTAAGGTTTTTTCCGGCAAACAAGTACAAACAAGGCAATAAAATAACAATTCGCAGGAGCCAATTCACCGTTTCTACCAAGCGGCGACTTTTGTTGAGTCGTTGCGGGAAATTGCATTCTCAATTTCCACTTTGTGAGATTTTACATAATCCCAGGCATTGGCAAGATCGGATGCCGTAAGCTGCGGATAATTGTTGAGTATTTCGGCTTCACTGACACCTTGTCTGTGGGCTTGATGCAACAGCCATACTGGAATTCGAGTCTCACGAATACAAGCCGCGCCTCCCATTACATTCTGAGTGTTTTGTATGTCTAACGAACCGTTTTTTACTTCTTTCGCAAGCCACTTAAGAAGTTCAAGCTTCTCTCCGTCCGAAAGCCCCGAAATGATCTTCTCAGTTTTTGTCAAAGTATCTGTCGTGCTCATAGAATAAAATTCCAGTATTGTGAAATTAGCCAAATTTTAGCATTTTTGAGCTTACTACTCACCTATAAATTCGGCAACTATTTCAATTTGCCCAACAATATTCCGATTAAATTCTTCCAAATCGTCCGCCGCGATCCAATATTCTTCATGAGCGTTACCACCGACGACTTGGACATCCTAATTGTCTAAAATCGCTTTCTTAACTTCGAATTTTGTAACGTAGCCAAGTTTGTCAGGATTGTGCCTTGCATTCCAATCGCGTGCGATCTGCGTCGCATATTCCTCGTTCAGAACCGGATAAAATATCCGCTGCCCGGGAAGGCGCGGCGGAAACTCCGTGAAGTCACTTTGCTCGATCAACGCGAGTTCACTTTTCCCAACCGGGCGATATAACGCGACGGTTTCCATAAATTCCAACTATCTTAAACGAAAAAAAGACAAAAGAAAAAAGCGTTGGATCGAACGCTTTTAAACCCTTATCAGATCGACTCTAAGGCTAATGAAGACGAACCGTGATCCTGTAATTCGCCGTCGGATGCGCAACGACATATATAAAATAATCCGCGGTTTTCGGGGCAGTTCGAGTCCAGCTTCTTCCCTGATCAGATTCTTCTCCGAAGTTTACAAGATCGCCGTCAAAGAAGTTTGCCGAGCGGCTTATGGAAAATTCAGCACGGTTACCATCTTCAGCTTCCCACGTGATTTCAACGGTCATTTTCTGCCCTTCTTTTGCCTTTATGACGTAGCTGTCATGAGCTTCGCCGCCGATATACCCTAGAGCTGCGACACCGCTTTTTAATCTTTTTTTCGGATCAGTGTCTTCTTGCGAAAAGGCCGTGCCGGCACATAATATGAACGCGATCACGGCGATAAAGAGCGGAAACGTTTTAGCGAATTGAATTTTCATAAATCGATTGCTTTGTCTGGTTTTTTGGTGAATTCGATGGCGAAGTTTTAAAACAAGGAAGTTGACGACTATTTGAAACGTCGACTTGTAATATTTGAAAGATCTTTAGATTTCTATTGTACCAGCACCCTCGAATTCGTTATCGCTGCTATAAGACGAAGTTATAGGTGATAAAGTTGACCGCGTATTTCGGGTTGATTTGCGGAACACAACTTTTGATCGACGTTGGTCGGCGATCTCCATCTTTGCTAAACTTGTTCTGATGTTTATTGGCCAACAGATTTCCGGCAGGTACAACCCGATCAGGCGCAGCCTTGCGCTGGCGATTCCGCTTACACTCATGTTTGCATGGGCGGGCTGTTTTGTCGTTTGCGCGGACAATATTTCCGGCGATCAAGTTTTCGAACACACAAAGAAATTTGAACAAAGCGCGGGTGATCATCTGATCGAAGGCGAGACTGCGGATGAATGCGGCGCGAGTTCGAACAAGATCGTCATCCAGGAGCGTCAAGATCTGAAAGCACCGGCAACGGCCGTTGTTTCTGCGGCGTCATTTGCGTTGGTTCCAATGCGATTTGATCGAACCGTTCGTCCGCAGAAAATTCCTCGAAACAGTCTTCATTTTACTCAAAACAAACTACTCTTCCTAAAACACTGTTCAATCCTGATCTAGCATTATTTCTTCGTATTTTTGGCGCTTGAATTTATCGCGTATTTTTTAAATACGGATAGATATATTGTTGAACACAAGAGGTTTGGAGAAATTGGATGAAGAGATTTTACATTTTATTTGCGCTACTAATGACATTGGCTGCAATGTCTGCAAGCGTATTTGGACAGAACGGCGGCGCAGCAAACGCTGAAGACACACGGCTAGAAGGACAGATCGTCTGCTGTGCGGACTGTTGGGCAGAAAAAGACCGCGTCAAATTCGAATTTGGGAATGCGGAGG
Source organism: Pyrinomonadaceae bacterium (assembly GCA_041747875.1). GTDB lineage: Bacteria > Acidobacteriota > Blastocatellia > Pyrinomonadales > Pyrinomonadaceae > Aridibacter. Next base: position 2,402 of record JBGTEI010000120.1, read on the forward strand.
ACCTTTTAACGGCTAAAGGCTGTGTCGAAGGCGGCGACCCGACGCTTCTTGCGGTACGGACGGGAGATAAGTTTACCCTTTTTGTACTCGAAGAAGGGAAATTCAAATTGCCGGGAAAAAACTGGCTTGAATATGTCGGCAAATACGTTGCGATCGAGGGGACGACGCGCACTGAAAAGAAAAGAAAAATTGTTCGTGTTGACGCGCTCGAGATCACAAAAGACAGCCTCGCGGCCCGCGAAGCAAAAGCCGCAGTCGGTCAGACGGTTGAGCTAAATCTAAAGGATCTCTTTGGGGCGGATCAGAGTCTGAGTCAATTTAAGGGACGGATCGTCGTTTTGAACGTCTGGGCGACATTTTGTATTCCATGTCGTGAAGAAATGCCCGATCGTGCAGAGATCCAGAATGAATATGCGGCATTTGGTGTTCAGGTGATCGGTGCGAGTTCAGATGCTCCGGAAGACCGGCCAAAGGTATTGAAGTTTATCAAAGAAACAAAGATAAATTTCCCGATCTGGCTTGGCGCCACCGCGCAGGATATGACGCGTTTTGGTCTTGGCGAGGCATTGCCCGGAACGGTTGTTTTGGACAAAGAAGGAAAGATCGTTGAAGTGATCTCGGGCGTGGTTGATCCTGTGGATCTTAAAAAGAAGATCGCGTCGATGCTCGGAACTGCGGAAGCTGCGGTTCCTAAAAGTGAAACGGTCGGAACAGTTCAAAAAGCCAAAAATCCGGAAAAGTCGAAGGTATCAAGCGTCCCGAGTTGACCACTCTGACCGGGGGAAGGTCGCGCCGTGAGCGGGACGGGAGAAATTGAATATAGATGGACGTACGGTGTGCGGTTTATGCCAAACATAATAAACCGTGCGAAGTGGCGGAATACGCTGACTTATCAGGTGAATCCTCGGCTTTCGGTCGGGATCGAATACAATCCGCTTGCCGGAAAAGTATCGCCGCTGGCAAATTTTGTTGCGGTCACAGAAACGGAAAAGCGTCCGGCATTGATATTGGGGACGAGTTCAGACCGGATCGGAACGCCTTCGGGGCAATCATTCTATGCAACGTTTAGCAAAAGCCTTGAGCGCGAAACTGGATTGCCCGTAGCTCCATACGTCGGTATCACATATGGAACGTATGAACATCGGTTTCGTCCGATCGGTGGTTTGAATATATTTTTACCGCACAATTTTTCAACGACGATACTTTTTGACGGGGTGAAAGTTCATCCGCTGCTTAACTATAATTACAAAAGGCATCAATTTGGTTTTTTGCTCGCCGAAGGAAAAAAAGCGGGGTTCAGCTATAGTGTCTCTTTTTAAATGTTGAGCGCATCTGAAATCTGACTTTCATTGAAAAAAAACTTTAGCCCCGATTTGTTCTAAAAAACTCCCCCCTTTTTCAAGGAGGGGAGTTCAAAATCAAATTATTCGTGTCCTTTAACGTCGTACTTTTCTCAACGCGTTAAGCTCCAATTAATTCGAAAAGATCTTGCCAATTTCCATCAATAACTTACTAACTTCTTCATTTTCCGGGCCGTTCTTGCCCTTTGGCCGGGTAGCCCTGACCTTTATAAAGTTATTTTGATAACCTAGGAGATAAATTTCGGAATCTACCGCCGCACCCCTAACTTTGAATGAAAAAAGTGAATACAAAGCCTTCGTTGTACCGGCGTCTCCGCCTAATGTAGCGCTCTTGCTTGTGATCAGTTTTACTTCCTGATAGTATCCCGCATCGCCATAGGCCTTGATATCGCTTTCGGCCTTCTTTACTTCGACCTTGACGTTCGCATCATCGATCCCGTCCGCTATTTTCTTCAATCCGCCGTTATACACATAAACCGTTACAATTCCGCCGGTTTCAGACTGATAAGGAATACTATAACCAAGCGCCGCAGTCGGATAAGTTGTAAGTTCGCCCTTTTCCCAACCTTCAACCTCGGGGAATACGACCGAATTAGCTTGGCCAAGTGCAACGGCCGAAATCAGAAACAGACCCCAAATTAACGAGACCACCGTATATTTCAAACCTACACGCATAATTTTAATCGCCTTCTTAATCAATTC
>JBGTEI010000121.1:0-2349 GCA_041747875.1 Pyrinomonadaceae bacterium
AATGTTTACGACAGAGATATTAAAATAAAAGTCCGACCCAGGCCATTCGCGTGAGTGCTTCATCAAGCCTTTCAGAGATATATTTCGTAAATTCCTCGTTACTTTTATCCCCATCTTTTTCGTGCATAAGTCTCGATACGAGTTCTTCGATTATCTCGTCCCTTGTATGTTCGCCATTGAGCAGATCGAAAAGTTCTTTTGTAAAATCGTCGGAGAGTATCAAATTGATTCCTTGAAAAGTCGGGATTCTTTCTCCTTTTTTAGCCTGCATCCGTGCAAGTTCGCTTACCCTTGGTTTTTCAGGTATATAGTTTACCGATGGTGATCCGCACACATGGAAACTGATAAGATCCTTTAAGTAGAGCTGAATCAGGACCGAGATCGTATTTCCGACCTCTTCGTCCGTTGTGTCGTCCGTAAACCCATTTTGATCTAGGTCTGCCCGGGCTATATCGATCAATTCCTCAAACGGTATTTGATGGCTTTTGTTGGTGCGAAAACAAGAAAGGAATCGAATGGTCAGCAGATGATCCGTTTCAAACGTCGAACCCGTATCTGTAACGAATTTTTGAGTTTTGCCCTTTTCTGTTTTAAGCTCCGCGGAATCCGGGCGCAAAGCGGTTGAAATAAAAAACCGTTTGACAGATTCGGGCCTGAATTCATGATCTAAAACAACGTCATTGCTGCAAATCAGTGTTTTGCGAAACCTTGTTCCTTCGATCATATCTACATACTGTTCTTTCTCGATCACATTATCACTGTATTTATTAATAACTTCTAAAACGTCGGACGGAAAATCACGCGGAAAACAAGCCAATGACCGGGCTTCGGAAAGAAATTGGAGTCCATGTTTTTCTGCGCGACCGATAAAGTCTGAAAAATATAACGGATTGTTAAAAGGAGACAGATCATCATGATAAACATTCGAATCTTCCCGGTAGACCATCTTTTCATATTCAAATTTCAACACCTCCGGAAAGGGTGAAGAATCGTATGAACTTTCAGAAATGAATCGGGCAAATGCCCTTGCGTCTTCAACTTTTTTAAATGGATCGGTTGTTTTCCGTGTGTGAAACAGCAATGAGTCGCGCAGCACTGTTCTAAGGTGGCAACCCGGAAGTGTATTGTAGCTTATATAGCCGACGCCGTTCTGATTTAGCAATTTCCCGTAAAGTTCGAGTATCTTTTCGGCGACTGTTTCCGGAACCCACGAAAAAAGTCCGTGTGCAACTATATAATCAAACTTCCCGAAGCTTTTGTCGTCGAGTTCAAGCAGATCCCGTTGATGAAATGAAGCATTATTTATACCAAGGTTGGAAACGGTTTCACGTGCCCGAATGATATGGTTTTTCGAAAGGTCGATCCCTATAAATTCACCATCGGGCAAAACTGATGCGATCCAATTGAGGTTAGAACCATTTCCGCAACCAAGCTCAAGAACCTTACATTTCTGCGGAGATGCTGATTCCAGGCCGTGGAATCTTGCAATCGCTGCAATACTGTCAGGATGCGTATCCGGAACGGTCATGCTCGGATACGCGAAATCATCATAAGCAATTTCTATATCGTCGTTTTCTAACATTCTTTGTATTTTACGCACAAAACGTCTAATAAACCATAGTTGTTTTGATCGTGCCGATATACGATCTTTTCAAAAGATCTTATAAATTCTTTGTTTGCTGAACATTGCCAAGTGTGAGTTTTGTTCAAATATCGTAGTAGATGACATTAAACCCAAGTTTTTCCGCGAGGATGAAAACCTTCGAACCGATACTTCCGCAACCCGGAACCGGTCAGAAAAGTGATCTAAACGACAATTACCGTCGAGACTTTCCGGCGGCAAATCCTACTGAAATTGCTCCATTTAGGTATCCAAAATGTCCAAACTAAATGGACAATGCCGATCGATGAATGCAATCTCATATTGTTCCGACTCGCAATATTTTTCGAAGGCAGATTAGACGGAGCCTTAGATCTGCTCCGGAATGTTTTTTACTGACATAGAATTCAGAACAGTCTTTATAAGGAATCCAACCCTGACCATCCACACAAGAGATTCATCTAGTCTTACTGAAATTTTGTCAGTAAACTCCTCTCTCCCGATATCATTTTCTTTTTCGCTATATAATTTCAGTACAAGCTCTGTGATCAGGTCGTCGCGTGTTCTTTCTCCAGTAAGCAGAATAAAAAGTTCCCTTGTAAAATCATCGGAGAGTACTAAATTAAGGCCTCGATTATTTGAAACTCTTTTCCCTTTTTGAGCCCGGAGGCGTACGAAATCACTTACTCTGGGTTTTTCAGTCAGATAGTTTAATGCTGCGGACCTCGAAACATGAAAACGGATCAGAT
>JBGTEI010000122.1:0-3205 GCA_041747875.1 Pyrinomonadaceae bacterium
TTCCTAGTTAGGGAAATAAAGCGAAATGAGCAGCAGGACGCATTTCTAAACTCCGTCACTCACGAACTCAAAACCCCGATCGCTTCTATAAAACTATATCTGGAAACACTCAAGGCGCGTGATGTGACTGAAGAAAAGCGACGGGAATTTTATGACGTTATGCTCGCCGACAGCGACCGTCTTCTGACGACTGTCGAACAAGTCTTGCAGGCAAGCCGTACCCGCGAAAAATCACGGGAACTAAATCTGACTGAGATCGATATCGTTAAACTCCTTAGCGAAAGTGCGGATCTTATCAGGAGCCGGCACAATTTGGACGAATCGACCGTAAAATTCACTCCCGGGAGCGATGAAATTTTTGTATACGGCGACCTTACAGAGCTTCGAACTGCGTTTGGAAATCTTCTCGACAACGCCGTAAAATACTCCGGTACGACGCCCGATATATCTATCAAAACACGACTCCGGCAAAACAATAAAGTCGTTGAGATCCGCATTAAAGACCAAGGGATCGGACTTAGCGGAAACGAACTGAAAACGATCTTTCGCCGATTTTACCGTGTCCGGAATGATGCTACGCAAACCGAAAAAGGAACCGGATTGGGATTATTCATCGTCAGGTCTGTCATAAAAAAACACGGGGGAAAGATCTATGCGCGAAGTAAAGGCGAAGACACGGGAACTACGTTTATTGTTCAGCTTCCGGTTGATTCGAAGTAATTTGGCAATTACGTTCCCGGTTCAAACACGACATTTTCGTTTTTCTTTGTATTGACGCGCAGCTCAAAAACATCCGGCCGCGAATAATGCCCGTCGGTATCGAGAAGCAGATTTCCCTGCTTTGCTAAACTCAGATCGAGATCGCCGTAAACAATTCCGGGGGCATCGAAAACCGGTTCAACGATGTAACTGATATCCGGAGAAATAATTGCGCTTCCTCCCCGCTGAAGCTTCTCATTTCTCATAGATTCAAGGAGCATAAAAACTTCTTTATCATCTCTTTCCAAAGATTCAAATCCTTCGAGCGCATCTTTTTTACTCATCACGCAGCCTGAAGCAAGTACGAAACACTGTCCTTCAAAAGCATATTGGCGGCTCGCGATCTGATGTCTTTCGTGAACCGTTGGAAATTGGCTGGTGTGTACAACCTCATGTTTTGCATGCATTGCAGCACGCGCAAGCGGCATCCAGTGTTCCCAGCAAATTAATCCGCCAAGATTCCCAAAGGGAGTTTCCAAAATGTTCAGCGTACTTCCATCGCCCATACCCCAAACGAGGCGTTCTGTGTATGTCGGGACGAGTTTTCGGTGGATCTTATATTCACCATCGGGAGAGCAATAAACCGTTGTGTTGTAAAGCGTTCCGCCATCGCGTTCGTGTATCCCGACGACAAGATAAGCTTCCGATGACATCGCAATTTCCCGCAATTCTTCAAATTCGTCGCTTGGTATCGTGATAGCATTTTCCGCCAAATACTGATAGAGCCTTTTAGCCGGCGGATGATCCCACAATCCGGCATTTGGCGCTTCGTCGAGCCAGATCGGATATCCGGGAAACCAGGTCTCCGGGAAAACGATGATGTCTGTATCATTTTCGCGACACCTTACGGCGATATCTTCTGCGCGTTTTAATGTTTCCCGAAGATTGAGAAATACGGGAGGTTCCTGCACGAGAGCGCCTTTTATCTTGTTTTCTTCCATCTATTGACAATTTACTGAGATAGAACGAAACAATCAACCCGGACACGAGCATCGGAGTTTTTGAAATTTCAACCTCGTTAAAACTTTTACAATAATACAAAAGCTATGTTATCTTTTCGTAAATATCAGCGGATCGCGCTGCAGAGTAAATTGTTATGCAAGAATTAAACGACGAAAAACCTTCTGAAACTGCTCATGATAAAGAAGTTGCCCCGGCAGAAGAAGGGTCTTCGGAGGAAGTTGGGAGCGATCTTTCAAAGCAAATTTGGTCAGTCGTCGCTTTCGATGGACTCGCGGCGAGCGGCATCACGTATCATGAAGCGAAGGCAAAAATGGCACAATTGACCGGTGAAAAGGTTTCGGGACTTTGCATAATAACTGACGAAGCGGCAGCCAGAATGGCCAAATGAGCGATCATCGTGATTCAGCGCTGATCAAAATTCCAAAACTACTTTTCCAAAACTTTCGTTTGATTCCAGATGCTTATGTGCCTCGATAACATTTTCCGCGAGGAATATCTTATCTATATTCGGCACGATCGTGCCCGCTTCAATTAACGGTAAGACAGCCGAAACAAAGTTTGCTGTTACTTCCGCTTTTTCTTCAGCCGTACGTCCGCGAAGAGCCGTCCCAATAATTTTCAGACGCTTCATAAGTGCGATCCCGAGATCAAAGTCCGATTTTCTACCCGCAACCAATCCAACGAGGATCAAGCGTCCCTTTAGTGCCAGGCTCTGAAGATTCGATTCAAAGTATGCGGCGCCGACCAGATCTAAGATCACATCTGCTCCCGCACCATTTGTCAGGTCGCTTACAACTCTGCTAAGATCTGCAGCCTTCCCCGTATCGATCCCGTGGTTCAAGCCAAACTGCTCACACTTTAAGAGCTTGTCCCGAGTCCGGGAAGTTCCAATTACGTCATTTCCTTTCGCCTTTGCAATCTGAAGTGCAGCAAGCCCTACTCCTGAACCGACCGCATGGATTAGCAGCTTTTCCCCGGTTTCAAGCTTTCCCTGCGTCCAGACAGCATCGTAAGCCGTCATAAAAGCCTCAGGAATTGCCGCTGCTTCCGTATAATTCAGGTTTGGCGGAATTCGGGCGATCTGTTCATCCTGAGTTAAAACAAATTCTGCCTGCCCGCCGCCGGCCGTGATCCCAAAAACCCGGTCGCCGACCTTAAATTTTTTGACACCGTCACCAACTTCAGTGATCATTCCGGCAAACTCCAGCCCCAAAACTCTTTCAGGAAATCCCTTTGGCGCCGGATAAAAACCTTTTCTTTGAACGATATCAGCTCGATTAAGCGCTGCCGCCTTAACATTGACCAAAACGTCATTTGACCGTAAGATCGATGGTTTTTCGATCTCACGCAATTCCAGGTTCTCCGCGTCGCCGTATTCACTTATATATACTGCCTTCATGATTTAACAAGCTTTTGATTTTCACTAATATCTATAAAAAAACACCGCTCGAATCAAAGTCAGGCAGTGTTTCCTTAACGCAAT
>JBGTEI010000123.1:0-1848 GCA_041747875.1 Pyrinomonadaceae bacterium
CGCGATCTCAAGCGGATCGCCTTTTGGATTTGACTGATCTCTAATGGCGCTTATCGTCTCAGGGTTTAATAAAACTCTTGCTGACGCAATTGCCGTCCGCGAAGTTGTTTCCTTATCGGAAACGTCCACCATTTTGATCTTTCCTTCATCGTCAAAGTGAGAAAGTTTATTCATAAGCTTTGTAGAACCAATTTCTTACGGAAGAAAATATATTCTTGCGGTGTCTCCCTTTTTTAAGATCTCACCCTCGCCAACAAAAACAAGAGCGTTCGCTTTTGAAAACCTAATATAATTTGAAGAGCCGGAAAACCGCAAAGCCTCGATCAGGAGTTTTCCTTTTTTATTTGTAGAAAGCGAAACCGGAAGGAGCGAATCACGTCCCTGAACTCCTTTGATCTCATGAGTTAGTTTTGCAAATCCCTTTTTCAGACCAGTTTCTTTAGCGCCCTGCATATTTAGCAAAGCCTTTCTTACAAAAACGAAAAATGTAATTGCCGTCGAAACCGGATTCCCTGGTAAACCAAAGACCAAAGTATCGTTTAGCTTTGCAAAAACGGTTGGTTTTCCGGGTTTAAGTGAAACCCGTTCAAAAAAGATCTCGGCGCCCAATTCTCTCAATGCTGGTTTTGTAAAATCATAATCGCCTACCGAAACACCGCCTGAAATTATCAGGCAATCGGCAGTTCGCGCTGCTTCTTTGATCGTTTGTTTTAACCCATTTAGATCATCGACCGCAATCGGTAAAATTTCGGCGTTTGAATATTGAGCCGCAAGCGCATTTAACATCCATGAGTTTGAGTTGCGGATCTGGTCTTTTCCGGGGATCTTTGAAATATCTACGATCTCGCTGCCCGTTGCTAATATCTTAACTTTTGGGCGTTTTGAAACATTGATCTTGTCATATCCAAATGACGCAAGCGTTGCGACCATATTTTCGGTTACGATCTCGCCCGGGGCAAAGATCTTTTCACCGCCGGAGATCTCTTCCGCCTTGCCAACAATATTTTGCCGGATGTCAGTAGGCTTTTGTATCGTGACAAATCCGCCGGATTCTTCGGTTAACTCAACCTTTTGAACCGAATCAGCACCATTTGGGACGGACGCCCCAGTCATAATTCTGACGGCTTCACCCGCATTCATCTCATTATGCCAACCGCGTCCGGCAACTGATTCTCCTACTATCCTAAGCCGTGCAGGTGTATTCTGGGTGTCTTTTGACCTGACCGCAAACCCATCCATTTGAGAGCGGTCAAACGGCGGAACATCCATATCCGCTATAATATCCTGTGCAAGAACCCTGTCTACGACATCACGCAGTCTGACCTGTTTGCTGCCAATTCGTGCACTTTCCCGCAGTACGATTTCTTCGGCTTTTTCGATTGGGATCATATACTTTGGGGCTTAAAATATTCTATCGATTTTTCGATAAACTACATCGCGGCGCTTCGAACAAACAATTGTAAAATGATAGACTTTATTTTGAATCGAAAACAATAATTTACCATAAAATATCTTAAGAGGACTTTAATAGAACCGTGATTAATTTTGATCTGACCGAAGAACATAAACAGCTGCAGCAAACCGTACGTGAATTTGTTGCCGGTGAAGTGGCGCCTTTCATAAAAGAGTGGGACGAAAAACAACATTTTGAGAAATCAATATTCGGAAAAATGGGCGAGCTCGGACTTTTGGGGGTTTGTATCCCGGAAGAATATGGCGGTGCCGGATTTGACTACATATCGCTTGGGTTAGTTTGCGAAGAGCTTGAAGCTTGCGACACATTTTTGCGTGTTGTGATGAGCGTCCACACCGGGCTGAATTCACTGTCGTTACTAGCGTGGGGAACCG
>JBGTEI010000124.1:0-3709 GCA_041747875.1 Pyrinomonadaceae bacterium
TCCCGCCGAGTTCGAGTTTTCGCTCTACCGCAACTCCTTTTTTCTCAAGTGTTTGCGCAAGGATCTCCGCCAGGATCACTGATTCCGTGAAATCTTTCGATCCTACGCGAATTTTTTGAGTATTATTTTGCGTTGAATCAATTGTATTTGAAATTTGAGATCTCAAATTTGTGATCAGGCTAAATCCAACAAGCCCTGCGATCAAACCGATCGAAGCAAGTGCCGCGATCTTTCGCCGTAGATTCGCCGCCTGCTGCTGCGAACTCTTCGGTTCGTAAATCTTCGCGATCTGCCCAAGCGCAAAATCCGCAAGCAAAGCCAATAGAGCTGAAAATATCGCCCCGGAAAGGATCAAATTATTATCATTTTGACGCAAGCCCCTAAAAATATATGTTCCGAGTCCACCCGCACCGATCGCCGCCGCAATTGTCGCAACGCCGACCGAGATCACAACCGCGACACGGATCCCGGTTAAGATCACCGGCATTGCCAGCGGCAATTCGACCTGCCGCAGAATTTGCCAATCAGTCATTCCCATCGCCGTCGCCGCTTCCTTTATTTTCGCGTCGATTCCTGAGATCCCCGTCACAGTATTTCTAATAACCGGAAGCAAGGCATAAAGCGCGAGCGCAATGATCGCCGGCTTTGAACCGATCCCGATAAACGAAATTGGTATCAGCAACCCAAAAAGCGCAAGCGATGGAACGGTCTGCATGATGTTTGCAAAACCAAGGACCGGAGTCTGCAGCGACTGTTTTCGCGTGAGCAAAACGCCGAGCGGTAAACCGATCAAAACCGCAACGGCAGTTGAAATGAACACAAGGAAAATATGCTCACTGGTTAAAGTGAGAATTTCAGACCAATTTTGTTGTATGAATTGGAAAAGATTCATTAGGATTTTTTACCGCAAAGGTCGCTATGGACGCAAAGGTTTTGTTGTTGGAATAATCAGAAGCGAAATTCCCACACTGCGTTTACGGTTCAGTTAGCCGGCTGTTAACTTTGCGTCCATAGCGACCTTTGCGGTTAGATCTCTTCAAGCAGCAATAGTTGCAAGATACTCAGACACAAGTGGTAATTCACTTTTCTTAAAATTCTCAGGCGTTTCCACCAAGGCGATCTCGCCCTTATCCATCAGACAAATTCTTGTTCCGAGCGCAAACGCTTCCTGAAGATCGTGTGTCACAAAAACCGCGGTTTTCCCAAGATCTTTTACGAGCTTTGCAAATTCTTTCTGAAGATGGCTTCGGGTTATCGCATCGAGCGCACCAAATGGTTCGTCAAGAAGCAGAATATCGGGATCAGCCGCAAGTGCGCGCGCAACCCCAACTCTCTGTCTCTGCCCGCCAGAAAGTTCGCTCGGAAACCTTGTCGAAAACTTCTCAGGATCTAACCCCACCAATTCAAGCATTTCATGCGTTCGCCTTTGCTTCTCCGCTTCGTCCCAATTCTCAAGACCCGGAACAAGCGCGACATTCTTCTCTACATTAAAGTGCGGAAACAATCCCGCCTCCTGCAGTACATAACCTATCCGACGCCGAAGTTTTATAGCGTCCCATTCCGTCGTTGCTGTTCCTTCAACCAGCACTTCCCCGCCCGTCGGCTCGATCAAGCGGTTGATGAGTTTTAATGTCGTAGTTTTTCCGCAGCCCGATTCCCCAAGGAGAACAAAGATCTCGCCTTCTTCGACCCGAAGATCGAGGTTTTTCAGGATCTGAAGTTCGCCGACAGAAAAACTGACATTCTTAAATTCAACGATGGTTTGGGTAGAATTCGGCATTTGCGTAAATTATGGTCGAAAGCCGCTGGTTTGCCAAATAGTTTTGCTGAATCGCGATGTTCCGTACTTTTGTTGTTGACCGGATTTCCTTGAATTTACTCTATCCAAGCAATTGAAATTAACAGGTCTAAAAAGTTCGAATAAGGCGGCGAAGCTGCAATAAGTGTACTTTTCAGTGGGCTTTACGAAGATTTGCATTTTATATTTGCCTAAAAAATGATTTCGCCAGTAGTGCCCTCGGGATCCGATCATAAAAAAACACCTTGCGGGATTTTCCCGCAAGGTGTTTGCTAATAAAACTAAAAATTATCGATCCGGCTTATCTTACAGCACGTCTGGATCTAGCCGGACGCGATGGGCGTCTTCCTCTAAATCCGCGTGTGTTGTTTGAATTGCCGTATCCGCCTTCGGGAATTTCTTTTCCGCCGAATTCGGGTTTGAGAATGCGTTTAACCTTTTGGTTTGTTAGCTTCTCAATGTCTCGCATCGCCATTTCGTCGATCGGTGTGACAAACGTAATTGCTTCACCGGCGTTTCCTGCACGACCCGTTCGACCTACGCGGTGAACATAATCTTCAGGAGCTTCAGGCACGTCGTAATTAATAACGTGTGAAACCGAATCGACATCGATACCGCGCGAGGCGATATCAGTAGCAACCATTATCCGCGCCTTTCCGTGTTTGAATTCACGAAGAGCCGTTTCACGCTGTGATTGCGAACGATTTGAATGAAGGCGATTGGCGCGTAATTCACGAGCCGTAAGAATATGCGCCAGGCGGTCTGCCCCGCGTTTTGTTCTCGTAAATACGATCACTCTTTCAAAGCTGTTAGTTTCAAGCAGGTCTAAAAGCAACGCCGTTTTTGAAGGTGCGGCAACCGGATAAGCCGTTTGGTTTACCATTCGTGCCGTTACATTCTTGCGGCTTACTTCAACCACTTCCGGATCGCTCATCATTCCATAGGCAAGCGTTTTGATCTGATCCGAAACCGTAGCTGAAAACAAAAGCGTCTGCCTTTGTTTTGGTATCAGGTTAATAATTTCGCGGATAGCGGGAAGAAATCCCATATCCAGCATTCGATCCGCTTCGTCGAGGATCAAAGTTTCGACCATCGATAAATTTACGTTTCCGCGTTTTATATGATCGAGAAGCCGTCCGGGAGTAGCGATTACAACGTTTACTCCTCTTCGAAGTGCGTTGATCTGCTTATTCATGCTCGCGCCGCCGATAATGGTTACGCAGCGAAGATTATTTGGAGCCAGATCAATATATGCTTCGGTAATTTGCGAAACCAGTTCGCGGGTAGGTGCGACGATCAAAACCTTCACACCCGGTTTGTTTTGTGCAGCGATCTTTTGGATCGTCGGCAATAAAAATGCGGCTGTTTTACCGGTTCCGGTTTCTGCACAGCCAATGAGATCGTCACCTCTCAAAATTACAGGAATTGCCTGCTTTTGGATCGGTGTCGGTTCTGTAAAATCAAGGGATTCACATTTACGCAAAAGCGCATCGTTTAATCCCAAATCTGAAAAATTCATAAAATCCTTGTTTGTGGGGAACTGGTGGGCGTGATTCTAATGCGTACAATTGTCCCGGATAACGATCCGGTACCTTCGCATTGATAAAATACGTCGCTCATCTTCCTATGGTAGGTAGACGTGAAGTTTCCCAAATCCTTATTTCTTTGAAAAGGACTTAAAGAGAAGCGTCGAATCGAGTTGTTTTCGGAGAAACGGTCTGTCTGCGAAGAATCGGGTTTCGGGTGCTTTTATACAAAAAGCGCTTCTGTGATAATAATCAACCTAATCTCGGGCTATCCAAATACGCTGTCAAAAGACTTGCGCATTACCGTCGATGCGCGAGAGAAGGTATATCAATCTACAACCATTACATTTATCAGCTTAATAAGCAAGCTATTAAATACGGAACG
>JBGTEI010000125.1:0-4634 GCA_041747875.1 Pyrinomonadaceae bacterium
CGAAGCGGCGGCACGATCGCTTTCGGAACCGACTGCGGAAAATATTCGATTCATCGTAACAAAAATCATCGATGCGATTCTCAGCGACGATCAACTCGGAGAATGTGATCTGACCCTGCGGGAACTTACGCAAATTCGTGAATCTATGATCAGATCGCTTGTTGCGATCTATCATTCAAGAGTCGAATATCCCGGTTATGTTCCGCCGGATTCTTCGCCGAAAATTATTATCGAAGCCGATTCTGAAGAACGCGGAATGCGTTATTCAAACCCCGCTGATATTCCAATCAGTAAAGGCGGCGAAGTTGAAGACGAAGCGATCGACCGTTCGATTCAGCCGAATCGCGTAGAAAAAACAAAGGCTGCAAAATAAGGCGAGTTTGAGATTAGAATTTTCCTTTAAGCTTTTCGAAAGTGGTTTCAAGCGACTCAGGAATTGTCCGTGTTTGACCAATTGCGGTCATGAAGTTCGCATCGCCGACCCAGCGGGGTAGAATATGGAGGTGAAAATGTTCGGCGACACCGGCACCGGCTGCTTTCCCAAAGTTCATCCCGACATTCATTCCATCCGGCTGGTAAACTTCCCGCAAAATACTCTGGCATTTCTTCGTTAGATCCATTAATTCATCGGTCGTTTCTTTGGGAGCATAGTCCAGATCGGCGAAATGCGCGTATGGCACGATCATCAGATGACCGCTGATATATGGATAAATATTCAAGATGACAAAGTTAAACCCGGCGCGATGGACGATAAAGTTCTCTTCGTCGCTTGCCGGGTTGCGTAGGACATCGCAAAAAACACAACCGCTCGTTTGCGCGGATGATGACTTTTCAGCGGATTTGATGTAGTCGTAACGCCACGGACTCCATAAGACATCCACAGTTTGAATTCCTTATTTATTAATCAAGTCCTTCAAATCTTTGCCGGGTTTGAAGTATGCAACGCGTTTTGCAGGGATGTTAACAGATTCCCCGGTTTTCGGGTTACGCCCTTTACGCGCATTACGTTCACGTACACGGAAACTGCCAAAACCGCGCAACTCTATCTTTTCTCCTTCATTTAGCGTACTGACGATACTTTCGAATATGATCTCGACAAGCTTTTCAGCGTCCTTTTTGGTCATGTCCGCTTCTTTGGCAACTTTTTCTACTAAATCTGCTTTTGTCATCTGTCTTTCTTCTCCCTGCAAAGATTGTTAAAAAAACCTAATTATGCTGACTTTCGTTCTGACTCTTCGTTTTCCTCAGGTACTGCTTCCTCTTCTATTACTTCGGACACGTCTTCTGATTTAACTTCATCTTTTGATTCGACTGGTTCAGTTGTCTCGGAAACCGCTTCTTTATCAGCGATTTCCGTCGTTTCCGGAGATTCTTCTTTTGTTTCAACTCCATCACTTTGTTCCGGGACTTCCAAAGTCTTAGCTGCTTTGGTCTTCTTTTGCTTAGGTTCAGCCGTTTTGCCGGCGTCCACAACCTCCGTCGTTTGCGCTGAAGCGTCCGACTCGTCGTCTGTTTCGGCTTCTATCGCTTCAACGGCCTCCACCTCGTCTGTCGCCTCTGCTGAAGCGTCCGATTCATTTGCTTCCGCTTCTTCAATTGTATCCACCGAAGCGTCCGGTGCGTCTGCCTCGGTTTTAATGGCTTCAACGACCTCGACAATTTCCAATGTTTCCTCCTTCGAACTTTCTTCAGCTGACGTTTCCTCCGAAGGTGAAGAAGAATCTGATTCCGCAGAACCTTCTTCAATACCAAGTTCATCATCAGACTCAGCCTGCTCCAAGGCTCTTTTTGCGCGGCGTTCTTTCTTAGAAAGTTTAGGCGAATCAACCGCTTCTTCTTCTTCTGATCCTTCTCCGCCGCGTTTCAAATTCATCAATTCGCCAAGCGATGCCATTCCGCCTTTTGCTTCGGTCGAATAACTCTTTGTGTCAACAATTGGTTCCTCTTCCTTGCCAACCGCACGGTGCGAAAGTCCAATTTTTTGAACATCATGTTCGATCCGTAATATCTTGAAGTCAAGTTCCTGCCCTATTGAAACCACATCTTCCGGTTTTTCAACCCGATCATCTGAGAGTTCAGAAATATGGCACAGTCCTTCAAGATCGTTACCCAATTCAACAAAAACGCCAAATCCTGCAAACCGCGAAACTTTTCCCTTGACCAAATCACCAGGTTTATGCGAGTCGGCAAACTCATCCCAAGTGCTCGGGGTTAATTCTTTGATCGAAAGCGAAAGCCGATGTCCTTGTGTATCGATGTTGGTAACAATTGCTTCAACTTCCTGATCGCGTTTCAATACATCTTTCGGATGTTTGATTTTTTTGGAATGCGAAATGTCAGAAACATGTACAAGCCCATCAACGCCATCCTCGATTTCGACAAATGCTCCGAAATCCGTCAAATTGCGAACTTTACCGCGCACCTTTGAACCGACCTGATAACGCTCAGCTATCGTATCCCAGGGATTTTCCTGGAGCTGCTTCATGCCGAGGCTGATGCGCCGCTCTTCCGTATCAATGCCGAGGACTTGAACTTCAACTTCTTCGCCCTGTGTAACTAATTTTTTCGGGCTCTTCGTTCGTTTTGACCAGGACATTTCCGAAATATGAACTAATCCCTCAACTCCGGATTCAAGTTCAACAAAAGCACCGTAATCAGTAACGCTCGAAACCGTACCTGTTACGGTAGAATCCACCGGATAAACTTCGACAACGGTCGACCAGGGATCCGGAAGCAGTTGCTTAAAACCTAAAGAAACTTTTTCCCTTTCACGATCAAGTTTCAATATCTTGACTTGAATATTGTCATTAACCTTAAACATTTCATTTGGATTCTGAAGTCTTCCCCATGACATATCGGTTACATGAAGCAAACCATCGATGCCGCCAAGATCAACAAACGCGCCATATTCGGTCAAATTCTTTACAACGCCTTCGACAACATGGCCCGGTTCAATTTTACTAAGCGTTTCTGCCTTTTGAACATTTACAACTTCATCAGTCAGCACCTTACGCGAAACGACAATGTTGTTGCGTTTGCGGCTGAACTTAATGACCTTTACTTCAATCTCTTTATCTCGAAATGAATCAAGATTGCGAATTGGACGCGAATCAACCTGCGAACCCGGCAAAAATGCTTCGACGCCGTTGATATCGACCCTTAAACCGCCCTTTGTTTTTGAAACGACACGGACAGTGATCGGAGTCTCTTCGTTAAAAGCAGTTTCAATCACATCCCAGGATTTGCGGGCAATCGCTTCAAGATGAGATAAAACAGGCGGTGCGTCGCCCGAATAGATATTCTTGATAACAACTTCAACGGTGTCGCCTTCTTTAACGGTCAATTCGCCTTCAGGTGATGTCAATTCATCGCTTGGCACAACGCCTTCAGATTTGTATCCAAAATCAATCAATACTCCGCGATCTGAAATACCGACAACGATTCCTTCAACAAATTTGCCAGTGTGATAAACCTCTTGATCCTGCTCAAATTCTTCAAGAATTGCGCCGAAATCCATTTCCGCCATGCTCGTTGATACTTCCGCAGGCGCTGGCTCGACGGGTGCGATTGGTTCAGTTTTGGGTTCTTCGATTGAAGCTGAAGTTTCCTCTGTCTTTACTTCGACAGAATTTTCCGTTGTTGTTGTTTCTTCTTCTAAAACTGCTTCATCAGTTTTCACCGATTCGTCAGTTGTGTTAATAACCTCGTTAATCATTTAAGTTTACGTTAATTTCCTTTTTTAATAGCTTTATAATAATGTCGCTCGTTTATCCGTTTTTTGCATAGGCGTTTTCATCGGCACTGCAAAGTTTACAATTGTAACAACTAATCACTGCAGTGGAAAGGAGTAAATCGCGGTTGATACCTGAATTGTACAAATGCAAGAATAGTGAGTCAAAACCCATATGCCTTACTTCCGAAATCGCTAATTGACCGGATAAGACTAAAATTTAACCCCGAAGTGCTGGTATGTCAAGACAATGCCGTAGAAATTGACCGGTTTGCAATTTTTTTGTAGCGGCTTTGTCAAAACCCGTGACGATTAAGTTAATTTTGGCGAAATCTCGTTGCCGGGTTCACAATTTCGTTGTGATCATCGATAATTCTCTTTATGCGAAGATATGAATATTACCAGCTCGATGTTTTTACCGACAAGGCTTTTACAGGGAATGCGCTCGCGGTTTTTCCTGAAGCCCACGGTTTAGGCGATCTGGAAATGCAGGAAATAGCCCGGGAAACGAATCTTTCCGAAACGGTTTTTGTCTTTCTTTCAGAGAATGCGTTGCGACGTCTGCGGATATTCACGCCAATGCGAGAACTTCCGCTCGCCGGACATCCAGTCGTCGGGACTTGGAATTTATTGGCTCGTCTTGGAGTGACTGATAAGATCGAAAACGGACTTGTCGAAATAACCCAAGAGTTAAATGTTGGAATACTGCCTGTTGAGATCGAGTTTCGCGATAGCCTGCCGGTACAGGTAACGATGACGCAAGCGAAATTTGAAGCAGGGGAAACGATAACAGACAAAGTTGAAATCGAAAAACTTGCAAATGGATTGGGATTAAACCTGTCAGAGTTGGCTTTCAGCGATATATTACCGATTCAGGTCGTTTCGACCGGGATTAGGGCGCTTG
>JBGTEI010000126.1:0-5255 GCA_041747875.1 Pyrinomonadaceae bacterium
GACGGAGCGCGGACATCCCTAGGTAAAATTGGAATTTAACTAATAGAACTAGATTTGAAAAATTGCGCATTTTTTAACCCGCAGGAGGTAGTTTCGGTATTTCCGTAAACAAGGTCATCACAAACGACCAAGCGAACGCGAATATTTCTTGTGCTGCCGGTCCAAGTTGGTTGTTTACTATTATACCGACGATCGCGGCGACAAAATGATTTTTCCAGTCCTTTCTACCCAGTCGAGTAGATGATTCTACTAGCGAAACGATTTGCGTTTCAATTCTTTCTAATTTTACTCCATATTCCGTAACAAGATGCTCACTAATCTGTTTGACTGCGTTTTTTATTAGCTTCCTTTCATCTTTTGAAAATAGGGTATTCTCAGAATTCTTGGGCAATTCACTTAATAAACCCTCGCCTGAGAGTGACCCCCAATAATCCGGTGCTTCTTCTTCTCTTTTTACCCAAGTAAGCCATTCCTTAAATCGTGACAACTGACTATTAAAACTGTTCGTCGATAAAATGCCCTCAACCTGATCATTCGCAGGTGAGTATAAGGAGAGAAATTGGTCTTTGTAATTGTCAAATGTGTAGTAAAAAGCGGTTTTAGTATGAACAAGTGACATCACGTCTGCGTCACGGAATCTGCTTTTTTTGTGCAACCATTTGAACTCATTAGGGTTTATTCCAGCATTGTTTACACTGGCAAAGAGTTCATCTCTTTGCCACTTAAACATGTTTATTAAATTCACTATTTCGCTCATTGGATTTTTTGCTTACTAGCAATTTTCGCAAGATATTTTCCAATACTGAATTATTTTTATTCTGCCAAAATCGCTGGAAAAGTTTTCGATTGTTAACCGATTCCGCTCCAAATCATATCCTCAAAGGCATAACAATATATTTGTAGTTATATTCTGTATCCCCGGCGAAACTCATTTGAGTACTGCCGTTTGAATCCTTAAATTCAAATGCGATCTTTGGTTTGGCGCCGGTTTCTCTGACCTTTACTTTTTCGCCGTCGGTCTCATTTTGAGTTTCGGTCGCTTCCATTTCGGTCGCGGCGACGATGTTTAGAAACTCCTGCAGATATTGAGAATTAAAACCGAGCGTTACTTCATCGCCGGAGTATTCTGCCGGGATCTGTTCTTTACCTTCGCCTTCTTCGGAGGATTGGGCAGTCACTTCGATCTCGCCTTCACGGATCGTGATCCGGATCGAGCGGGTGCGTTCGTCGGCCATCAGAGCTACGCGGTCGACAGCGTGCTTTAATTCGCCGGAATCAAAGATGGCGGTTTTGTCGTTGTCTTTCGGGATGACCATTTCGTAATTCGGGAATGTTCCTGAGAGTTTACGGGTCATCAAAAGCCGGCCTTCTACTTCAAAGAAGATATGATTTTCATCTTCGCCAAAGCTGATATCGGAATCCGTTTCGCGCGAGATCTTTGTTAATTCAATGAGAGCTTTTTTGGGGATCAGTGTATCCATCGTGCTTTCAAGTGCGGTCGAAAGCGGGCGTTCGATCAAAGCGAGGCGGCGGCCATCTGTGGTTACCATTCGGGCAGTACCGTCCTGGATCATGAATTTTGCGCCGGAGAGCGTAAATCTTGATTGCTCACTTGTGATAGCAAAGCTAGTGTTTTGAATAAAATGATTAAATATCTCTGAGGAAAGCGTCATCGGTGCGGATTTGAATTCCTGGACTTCCGGAAACTGATCACGCGATACACCCGCCAGGCGGAATTTTGATGTTCCGAACTTGAGGCTCACCCAATCGTTATCCAGCTTCTTAAAATGCATATCGGATTCGGGTGCAAGGCGGACGATATCAAAAAGCTTGCGCGCCTGAATACACATCGAACCCGGTTCTTTGATATCAGCCGAAGCTTCACAGCGGATCGTTACGTCAAGGTCCGTACCGACGATCCTGATCGTATTCTCACCTATCGATTCGATCAAAATATTTGATAATACCGGTATCGTCGATTTTTTTTCTACGATACCCTGCACAAAACCCAGTTCCTTTTTAAGCGCACTTTGCTTGATTACAAATTCCATTTAGCCTTCTCCTGATTTCCTATTTCTCAAAAATTCTAAAACTTTTTAATTAACCCTAACGATCTTCCAACTTCCATTTTCGATTCTCTCAGCGTCATACAAAAGTATCTGGTAGACCGGTTTTCTTGATGCTTCTTCAAATTCCGCGATAAAAACGTATTTGATCAAAGCCTCATTAATTTCTTTCTTTTCCGCCTCGCTTTGTACCTGCGGCCATATCTCATTTACTTCCTGATCGGCGTCTGCAATTTTTATTACCTGCTCGTCTTTTGTAAACGTGACATGAAGTATCTCTTTCTCTTTGGATTCTTTGACGAAATCGAGCGTTACCTCTGCTTTTCTGCCGTCTGCAAATTTTATTTCGTGTTTTGAACCCGAATTAAGCTCAGAACAATTGAGAAATAAGAAAGCAGAAATTACTACGGTCAGAAATCTTTTCATCTTCAAAAAGTGCGAGCCCTTTTTACTATTTCTAATACTTTAAAATATTTAAATATATCTAGTATTAGTAATAGTGCCTGTGTAAAAGTGGAAAACCGCCTTAAATATATCCAAATAAACGTTTTATCCGTCCACAGGCGCTGTGTATAAAATGTGCAAAAGCCGACTGTCTGTGGATATAAAAGCGGCTTTCCGGCATTTCTTTTTTTTCCACATGATCCATTTTGTCGTCATCTGTGGAAATGTGGATAAACTTAGTTTAATTCCAGCTAAAACATCGATTTAGCTGGTTTGTTGGCGATCACAAAACTGTTAATAAAAACATTTACCGGTCACTTCAAATATCTGAAAATCAGCTGCAAAGATCATCGATAAATTCGCTGATCACCTTGTGGAATTCACGGTCTTCCTTGATCAGTTTTTCGATCTTGTCTACTGAATGCATTACGGTCGTATGATGCTTACCGCCGAACGCACGACCGATCTCGGGAAAACTGTGCTGCGTAAGGCGTTTGCAAAGATACATAGTGACCTGGCGCGGAAGTGCGATATGACGCGAATTATTCTTCGACTTGATTTCCTCAAGCGCAAGATCATAATGATTTGCAACCATTTTTGTTACGCGTTCGATCGTGATCCCCTCGGCAGTTTCGGCATCGATGATATTTTTCATCGCATCCTGCGCGAGCATTTTTGAGATCGGCAATCCGCGGAGCGAAGAGATCGCAATAAGTCTGACGAGTGTTCCTTCGAGCTCGCGAACATTGCTTTTTACTTTGTTAGCAATAAAAAACGCAATTTCATTTGGAAGATCAATTCTCTCAAGATCCGCTTTTCTTTTTAATATGGCGACCTTTGTTTCAAGATCGGGCGGCTCCATATCGGCGATCAGTCCCCATTCAAAACGTGAGTGGAGTCTTTCTTCGATCGTCGGAATCTCGCGCGGCGGACAATCCGATGTGATTATGATCTGCTTTTGATCATTATGGAGCGCATTGAACGTATGGAAAAATTCTTCCTGTGTGCGTTCTTTGCCGGCGAGAAACTGAACGTCGTCCATCAAGAGAACGTCTATCGAACGGTATTTCTCGCGAAAAGTCTGTGTCTTGTCAAAACGAATGGCATTGATCAATTCGTTCATAAACTTCTCGGAAGTGATATAAGCGACTCGCAAATGACGATTCCGCGCAATGATCGCATGACCGGTCGCATGCATGAGATGAGTTTTCCCTAAACCAACACCGCCGTAGATAAACATCGGGTTGTATGTTTTGCCGGGTGATTCGACTATCGCTTCAGCCGCTGCATGTGCAAACTCATTACACGAACCGACGACAAATTTTTCAAAAGTATATTTACCGTTTAAGGTATTTTCTATCGGTTCGATATCTACAAATTTTGTAGCCGACGAATTTGAAGTAACTGCGATCGCCGTTTCAACGGCATCGATCGAATTACCGGTTTCCTGAGGAAATCGATTGTCGTCGCGATCGTTTTCTTCAACTTCCCAATCAAGACGATAATTTCCCAGATCGAGGTCCGACATTGTCGAGCCGAGCAGATCTAGATAATTGTTATCTATCCAATCTTTATTGATCTGGCTGGCCTTTAAATGAAGCACTTCATTTTCTTCATCGCAATGGTCAAATTCGATCGGGCTAAACCACGTATCGAAAATTTGCCCGTTTAGACGTTTTCTGACAGAACCCAGAATATTATCCCAGATATTGTAATTTTCTACCGACGCACTCATTCACTACTCCGCAAGCAAAATTATAAAATTTCTAATAAAACTCTTAAGCAGTTTGATCATCTTCTGGGGATGGAATAAAACGCCTAATTCCATTATGATGCAAACCTGACAAGTTGTTACATTTTAGTTACTTTCGGGGATTTCCGCCTCGGAAATATGAAAGTTTTCCACAATGTTTTCCACAGTTTACCGAAAAAACGCTTAAATGTTAAGGTAGTACTTTAAGCCCAATGTTTTCAATGACTTACAAGAGTTTTTGTATTGGAAACGAGACAAAGACTATCAAAGAAAATATAGAATAGCAAGCAGTTATCCACAGCTTTTAAAATAAACATTTTTTAAACCGCAGAAAGCCTTTTCATTGCAGGAATTAGAGACAAAAAAAATATTTTGCGCGAAAGCCGGATATTCAAAACAGCCGGAATCCGGCATCAAAAAACAACCCAAATACGGACGCTTAAAGTCCGATAATTTTACAAATAAAAAAAGGAAAAGGAACCGTTTTAAAGGTAGTTCCTTTTCCTGTTAAAAATACGATTGAAGTGCGTCTAATCACGCTGCGTGACGCTGCTGACGCCCGAAATATTCTTTGTAATGTTCTTCGGATTGCCTTTGTAATTCAAACTGCTGGCACCGGAGAGCTTCGTGCTTAAGCGTTCCGTGACATTTATCGATGACGAACTTGCCCCGCTTCCTTCGACTGTAGCTTCATTCGCAACGAGTGATGAAGCTTCAAGGCGGCTTGCACCGCTTAAGTCTACTTTAAGAGATATTGTTGTTCCTTCAACCGTTACACTAGACGCACCGCTTGAATCGACCTTAAGCGAATCAGAATTTAGGTTCTTAAGATAAATATTCGATACGCCGGAGTTTTCGATCGCTTCGATGTTTGGCGCAGAAATCCTTATCTTGATCTTATTTTTTGACTTAAATGACTTTTTGGTTCGGATTTCGAGCGTTTGACCGTCGACTTCCGTTTCAATCAGCGGAAGTATATTGTCATCTGCCTC
>JBGTEI010000127.1:0-4227 GCA_041747875.1 Pyrinomonadaceae bacterium
AGCGGCAAACAGGATCATATGTGCCGTTTATCTATTCCTTTTTGCCGTGTTAAAATTGAAGCTGATTTAATACTGATTTTTGGAGCAATTATGAAAATAGCGTTAAACGGTGCGACAACAATGCACGCCGATCTTGAAACAGATATAAGGGCTGCAAGTGAAGCGGGGTATGAACTTATCGAGATTTGGGCGGCAAAACTTCGCGAATTTTTGAAAACAAAAACAACCGGAGACCTAAAAACACTTCTTACCGAAGCAGATCTCGAGCCTTACAGCATAAATTCGATCGAGCACATTTCATTTCGTACGCCCGATGAATACGAAGAGATCAAAGCGGAATGTGAAGAATTGTGCGGTATTGCGGAAATGATCGGATGTCCGTACGTTGTCGTTGTTCCCGGGAAACTTCCGGCAAATGCGACGAAGGCGGAAATCATTCTGGAATCTGTTCGAGTACTTGAAGAGCTTGGCGACATCGCTGGCGCACATAGTGTTTCACTGGCGTTTGAATTTCTTGGTCAAGCCGATTGCTCGGTTCAAACGCTCGATCTTTGTAATGATATCGTTGAAAGGGTTGATCGTGAAAACATCGGCAACGTGATCGATACATTTCACTTTTACGCGGGAAATTCAACGTTTGAAGCGATTGAAACGATGAAACCTGAAAAATTGTTCATCTTTCATATCAATGACGCAGAGGATCTTTCGAAAGAAGAATTAACTGACGCTCACAGACTCTATCCGGGCGAGGGAATTTTGCCGATAAAAGAAATAAAGGCAAAATTTGATCAGATCGGATATGACAGGATGGTTTCGATAGAGATTTTCCGCCCCGAATATTGGAATCAGGATCCATTCGAGGTTGCCAGAAAGGCCAGGCGCGCGACGATCGAGGTATTAGGTCTTGAGAATTCTGCTTCGGGCGGCCATTGGTAAGCTAAAGACATTCAAACAAAGGAAAATTCTGTTGAAGCTATTATGGAAAAAGTTAAGATCGGCATCATTGGAACGGGTTATATCGGAAATGTTCACTCGCGAATCTATTCTGGAATTGAAGGGGCTGAGATCGCAGCACTCTATGATATTGTTCCGGAAAAAGCAGAGTTAACGTCAAAATCGGTTGGCGGAAAAGTTTGCGGATCGCGGGAAGAACTTTTCGATCACTGCGACGCGGTTTTGATCTGCACACCAAATAAAACTCATATCGAGATCGCAACTGATGCTGTACAGCACGAAAAGCACGTGTTCTGCGAAAAGCCTTTCGCGATCGGGACCGAAGATGCGCGAAAATTGCTTGAAACAGCGAATAGCGGGAAAGGTGTATTTCAAGTCGGACATAACCGGCGATACGCGCCCGTTTATGCGAAACTAAAAGACCTGCTTGCCGAAGATGAAGCGCATTCCGCGCATGTCAAAATGAACCGCGGCGAGTTAAAGAATCCGGTTTGGACGGGCGACGTAAATGTTACGGGAGGATTTTTATATGAAACTACGATCCATCTTTTCGACATGTTGCGCTTTCAGTTTGGCGAGATCGAAGAACTTGTCGCGTATGGTTCACAGCATGAATATCCCGAGCTCGACGAATTCTCAATTATTTTTAAGTTCAAAAGCGGATTTCACTGCACATTTGCGTCATCGTCAGACGCGAGCTGGCATTTTCCGTTCGAACGAATCGAGGTTTTCTGTCACCATCGAACTATTATTACTCAGGAGATGGAGCATTTGATCGATTCGCGTGGTATGGATGCGAATTTTGAAACGCTTTCGTATCATATGACCGAGAAAGAGGAGCGTTGGGGTTATTCGCAGGAAGATCGGGCATTTATCAGATCGATCATAGAAGGGTCTGAGCCGCCGGTATCTGCATATGATGGGTTCAAGTCTGTTGAATTAGTTGAAGCAGTCTATAAAGCTATAGATACCGGACAGAGGATCCGTTTTGATGATCATGCTTGAACTTTTAGGAAAAAACGGCGTACGATAACTTAGAGATCGTAAAGCTTCTCCGATAACATCATGATAACGTGCCAAAATTGCGGACATGCCAACACCGACGGTAGTAACTTTTGCCGATACTGCGGGATCAAGTTTTCACCTTTGAGCAATTCGCAATCTGTTCAACCATTTCAGCCAACACAATCTCCGCCGGCGTTTGGTCACGAGGCTCCGCGACCCTATTCATGGAAAACTGACGAGTTTAATATTCCGAAAAAAACCAACGCGCGAAAAACGGAGCAGATAGACCGCGTGCTTCCGCTTGAGAATTTTCATAATCAGATGTCCGCAATGCATGCACCGACACAGCAATATTCTATGCAGCCAAATTTCCACGGGCAGAATATGATGTCAAACGGGTATCGTTGCCCGCGGTGCGCTACTCAGCTGCTGCCGCAAGTTACAAAGAAAATTTCGACCGCCGGCTGGGTCGTATTCGCTGTCCTGTTGATCGCATTCTTTCCGCTTTTTTGGTTGGGATTTCTTATCAAGGAAGAGGTCAGTGTCTGTCCTGTTTGTAACGTTCAATTGCACAAATAACATTTCTACGCTATTACGGTTTACGGTAATAATAGCCTTTAGGATGCTGGATCTTCACTTCAGGATTCGTACTCAATACTTCCACTTTGTGATAACCCTTTTTCATATGCGTCGAAAGGTATGTCAGAGCAAATTGCCGGTTAAGCGCCATCGTCAGGTCGCGAAAAAACGGTGTGTACGAAACGGGTGTAAACGAACCCTGAAAATATGCTTGTCCCCCTGTCTCACGCGAGAGCCGGTTTAGCGAGCCTTGTCCGTTTCCTATCAGAAGGCGATTTCCGGTTTCCGTATAGGTAGCCGAAGAATAGAATGAATAAACTGCCACGCCCCGCCGTTGAGATTTTAGGATCGCGTTTTCGAGGTCGTTGCTAAGTCCGGGAGAAGAGTTTGCGAAACCACTCGAAACGTCGAGGCCATCGGAAATTAGCAATATCGCACGCCGTCCCGTTGGAACACTGTCGAATCGTTTCAAAACTTCCGCCATACTGTCGTAAGGACTTCGGGGGGCTACGGATTCACTGCCAACAACGATCCGCAAGGAATCGGCCGCCTCATTGAGATCGGTTGTAAATTTCTGCCTGATCTGAGCTGAGCCTGACCTCAAATATGCCACCATTACTTTAGATCCGCTCGGCAGTTCGCGGATAAACCGGGCAATATCTTTGAGTTGAAGATTTACGTCGGAACTTAGGTCGTCCTGGATCAAAATTGCGAGCGAAAGAGATGTATTGCTGACGCTTCGGATCGAAAGGATCGTTTGATCATCCTTATCTTCCTTAACGATTATCTCTCCGGCCTCGACAAATTCCTGTGCGCGTTTTTCCTTAAGTTCTTGTTGCGTGAAGATCGAGATGGGTATCGTCATTAATCGTACGTCTTCCTGCTTACTATTTTGAGGACGGCGATCTTCATCCTGGGATGCGGCCGCGCCGCCGAGGAGCGTGATCAGGAGTGAGAAATTCAGGATGCCGAAGAAAGTTTTTGTAAACATACGCATTGGTAATAAAATTTGGCAAAGTTCGTATTTATATAAGATACAACATTCTACAATAAACGGTTTCGATTGTGATGCCGTGAGTTTGAATAAAGTTCGCGAAGTATGTAGAGTTAACCCAAAATATGAGCGACCAGATTCAAAAATATGATGTTACCGGAAAGGATCTTGCGAAGGACAAGGGGCTGAAATATACAGCCATGGCACTTCCGCCCGCGCTCGCTTTGTTACCTTCAATTGCTTTATTTGTAATGGCATTTGTTTTTGGGACGACGCCCCCGCTTGCATTTACTTTTCTTTTTGCGAGCCTTGTAACCTTTTTCGGCGGGCTTTTAGTTGGACTGGGAGGATCGGCCGGGACACTTATATATCGCTCGCGGTGGCTTGCTCAATTGCGCGAGAAAATTGCGATCGACGGCATAAAGGCGGAAGAAGTAAGATGGTTTACAAATGAATTAACAACCGAAGAAAAGAGATCGTTAAAGGAGATCCAAGGCAAGAATTTATTGTTGGCAGATGCCTTTCGGGAAACCCTTGCTTCCCGTTTAACGGCAACAAGGATAGTTAAATCGACAACCAAAGAACTGGTTTTTGCGAAACGCCGGAAGAATAAATTGAAATACTTGAAAAGTGAAAGACTTGAAGATTTTAAGGCGGAAGTTGAAAAAGATATATCCAATCTTTCCGGCATTAAA
>JBGTEI010000128.1:0-2685 GCA_041747875.1 Pyrinomonadaceae bacterium
GATCAAAGGCGTCGCATAAAAGAGCGTTTCAGTAACGCCTTTAACCGAGCCAAATGAATTTTCGATCAATAGCTGAAATGTTGTAAAGGGATTATCGCCGATAAGCAGGATCAGGATACCGCCGATCAGAAAAGCAGCGATGACAGCGATCAATGGATATAATGCTTCGCGAAATATCTTCATTTAGACAGTCTTTAGGCGTAAACTAAGAAAGTTAAAGTAACCGATTGTGCCTTTGGAATTTAGAAATGCGCTCTAAATATACCCTTTTCAATTCAAATATGTCACCTGAAAAACCAAGAAAAGTTAATTTTCGGTTACAAATTTGGTCATCGATTTCAGACTTGACAACGTGACACTCAGATTTTATTATGTATACAGACTAAGCAATATGGTCTAAAACTCAAGGAATTAACCTAATAAATTTAGGAGGGTAATTAAAATGAGCATGATCAAGTATGATCCTTTTAAGGAATTAAGAAGTTTACAGGATGAGATGAATCGTATCTTCCATTCAAATTTCCCTGCGCAGTTTAGCCACGAAGAAATGGCTTCAGGCGGTTGGACTCCAAGCGTTGATATATATGAAAGCGAAGGCGAGATCGTCCTCGAAGCAGAACTTCCGGGAATGAAACGTGAAGATTTTGATGTTTCGATCGAAAACAATGTGATCACGCTAAAAGGCGAACGGCATTTTGAGAAAAACGACGAAGGCGATAACTATCACCGCGTCGAGCGATCCTATGGTTCGTTTACAAGATCCTTTAGTTTGCCGCATTCAGTTTCGGCAGAAAGCACATCTGCGGATTTCAAAAACGGGATCCTGCGAGTCAGCTTACCAAAAAAGGAAGAAGCAAAGGCCCGAAAGATCGAGGTCAAGGGCGAAGACGCTGAAACAAAAGTGATCGAAACTGAAGCAAAGGCAAATAATGCTTAAGGAAAGTGACGGGTAAACGGTGACAAGTGACAGGAAAGAATAAGAAACTTGTCACTTTTCACTCGTCACTAGCCAACTTGATTTACTACGCACATAAATAACGATATGAGATTCGATAAATTTACAATTCGCGGTCAGGAAGCCGTTCAAAATTCGATCGGCGTCGCCGAAAAGAGTCAAAACCAGCAGGTCGAACCCGAGCATTTGGTGATGTCGATGCTCGATCAGGAGCAGGGCGTCGTCCGTCCGATCCTTGGTAAGATCGGTGCAAACCGCCAAAAGATCACTTCCGAAATAGAAGCCGCGATCGCCAAATTGCCAAAAGTATCGGGCGGACAGCAGTATTTCAGCCCGCGGATAAACGCGATCTTTGCTGAGGCTCAGAAAGTAGCCGAGAAGATGGAGGACGAGTATATTTCGACCGAACATCTTCTTTTGACGATCGCTGCCGAAAAAGAAGGCGATGCGGGTAGAATTCTCCGTTCGGACGGAATTACGGTAGAGGACATCGCGACTGTCGTTGAAGAAATGCGCGGCGGTTCAAAGATCACGGATCAAAATGCCGAAGATAATTTTCAGGCGCTTGAGAAATACGGACAGGATCTTACGGATCTGGCACGCAAAGGAAAACTCGATCCGGTGATCGGCCGTGACGACGAGATCCGACGGACGATCCAAATTCTTTCGCGGCGCAGAAAAAACAATCCGGTACTGATCGGCGAACCCGGGGTCGGTAAAACAGCGATCGTCGAGGGATTGGCGCAGAGAATAGTCTCGGGTGATATACCGGAAACACTAAAAAACAAACGCCTCGTCGGTCTGGACCTTGGCGCAATGCTTGCCGGCGCGAAATATCGCGGCGAATTCGAAGACCGTTTAAAAGCAGTTCTAAAAGAGATCGAAGGTTCTGACGGACAAATAATTCTGTTTATCGATGAGCTTCACACATTAGTCGGAGCCGGAGCTTCGGAAGGCGCGATCGACGCTTCAAATATGCTAAAACCGGCCTTGGCGCGCGGAACGCTGAAAGCGGTTGGAGCAACGACGCTCAATGAATACAAAAAATATATTGAAAAAGATGCGGCGCTCGAAAGGCGTTTCCAGCAAGTTTACGTCGCCGAACCACATGTCGAAGAAACGATCTCGATCCTTCGCGGATTAAAAGAAAAATACGAAGTTCACCACGGCGTCAGAATTACCGACGCGGCAATAGTCTCCGCGGCCGTACTTTCAAACCGCTATATCGCGGATAGATTTCTGCCGGACAAAGCGATCGATCGGATCGATGAAGCCGCCTCGCAACTCCGGATCGAGATCGATTCTCTTCCCGAAGAAATTGACGAACTCGAACGTGAGATCCTTCAGCTTGAGATCGAAAAACAGGCGTTGAGCCGCGAAACCGAAGAAAAGGCGCTCTTACGTCTCGATGATATTGAAAAACGTATCGCCGATCTGCAGGAAACCTCTTCTGCGATGAAGGCTAAATGGCAATCGGAAAAGGCCGAGATCGAAAAAATGCGTACCGCTCAAGGCGAACTCGAGCAGGCGAAGATCGAACTCGAACAAGCCCGACAGGCAGGCGATCTTAACAAAGCTGCCGAATTGCAATACGGCAGAATTCCCGAGCTTGAAAAACAATTGAGCGATGAGCACGAGCGTCTTGAAGATCTTCAGACC
This sequence comes from Pyrinomonadaceae bacterium, assembly GCA_041747875.1. Classification (GTDB taxonomy): domain Bacteria; phylum Acidobacteriota; class Blastocatellia; order Pyrinomonadales; family Pyrinomonadaceae; genus Aridibacter. The sequence continues at coordinate 2,615 of JBGTEI010000128.1, forward strand.
GATGGCGTAATGCTTAAGGAAGAGGTTGGCGAAGAAGACATGGCGGAGATCGTCGCAAAATGGACCGGGAT
>JBGTEI010000129.1:0-7096 GCA_041747875.1 Pyrinomonadaceae bacterium
CCTTTTTCGACCAAAAACTCCGCAAATTCAGGATAATCTGACGGTGCTTGTCCACAGATACCGATCTTCTTGCCGTTGCGGATCGCGGCTTCGATGGCGATCGCGACCATTTTTTCGACAGCACCGTTTCGTTCGTCAAATAAATGCGCGACCATTTCGGAATCGCGGTCCAGCCCGAGTGCCAGCTGTGTCAGATCGTTCGATCCGATCGAGTAGCCGTCAAAAACTTTCAGGAATTCGTCTGCAAAAACGACGTTTGCCGGAAGCTCGCACATGGCATATATTTCGAGATCGTTCTCGCCTTGTTTGACCCCGAATTCGGCCATCAGTTTTATGACCTTTTCGCCTTCCTCGACAGTCCTGCAGAATGGGATCATTGCCTTCACATTTGTTAATCCCATATCTTCGCGAACACGTTTTAAAGCCTGACATTCAAGCCTGAAACCTGCCTTATAGCGGTCATCGTAATAACGCGAAGCTCCACGAAAACCGAGCATCGGATTTTCTTCGTCCGGTTCAAACTCACCGCCGCCGATCAATCGTGCATATTCATTTGATTTGAAATCCGACATCCGTACGATTACCGGTTTCGGATAGAACGCCGCCGCAATTTTTGCGATGCCTTCCGCCAGCCGCCGTACAAAATATTCCTTCGGATCTTCTTCACCGATCTTTTCGGCAATTATTCTTATTTCCGTCTCTTTCTCAAGATCCGGATAATTGATCAGCGCCATCGGATGAATTCCGATGTGGTTGTTTATGATAAATTCCAGCCGAGCGAGTCCGACTCCGTCATTCGGATACATCGCCGCGGAAAATGCCAGATCCGGATCGCCAACATTCATCATTACCTGAGTAACCGGGCGTTTGTCGGATTCGATCACCGTCTTTTCTATGTTGTACTCAATTCTTCCGTAGTAAACATTTCCAATCGCGCCTTCTGCGCAGGAGACGGTCGCATCCGTACCGCTTCGCAAGAGCTTTGTTGCATCTTCGGTCCCGACAATACAGGGAAGTCCAAGTTCGCGGCTGATTATCGCGCTATGGCAGGTTCGACCGCCGCGGTCTGTGACGATCGCTGAAGCCCGTTTCATGATCGGTTCCCAGGCGGGATCGGTCATTGATGTAACCAAAATATCACCCGCGTTGAAATCCTTGATATGATCCGGGTCGAGTAACACATGGAGTTTGCCCTGTCCGATCTTTTCTCCGACCGCAACTCCTGAAACAAGCGGAGTTCCGTGGTTTTCTGAAATTGTATAGTTCTCGATATAATTCTGCTGCTTTTGGGTATGGACCGTTTCGGGCCGCGCCTGAAGAATAAAGAGTTCACCGGTAACGCCGTCTTTGGCCCATTCGATATCCATCGGCTGCGGTTTTCCCGCACGTTTGGAATAATGATCTTCGATCTCGCATGCCCAAGCGGCGAGCTGCAAAACTTCAAAACCGGCAAGGCAGAAACGCCGTCTTTGCGAATCGACCACGTCGCGAACCTGTGTTCCGGTTCCGTCATCGGCGAAAACCATTTTTACTTCTTTAACGCCCATTTTTCTTGTAATTATCGGACGAAATCCGGCTTTAAGAGTTGGCTTGAAAACAATCCATTCGTCCGGAGTTGCCATTCCCTGAACGACCGCTTCACCCAATCCCCATGCACCATTGATCACCACCGCCTCGCGAAAACCGCTTTCTGTATCAAGCGTAAACATGACACCCGAACACGCCGTATCCGAACGAACCATCGGCTGCACACCGATCGAAAGTGCGACGTCAAAATGATCAAATCCACGCGCGGTTCGATACGAGATCGCGCGGTCGGTCCAGAGCGATGCAAAACACTCATGACATGCCTGGATCAAGCGCCGATCACCTTCGACGTTTAAGATAGTGTCTTGCTGACCGGCGAACGACGCATCGGGAAGATCTTCTGCGGTCGCTGAAGAACGGACTGCGACGGAAAAATTCTTGACGCCGATCCTTTCTCCCAATTTTTTATGAGCTTCCCAGATCGCGTGGCGAAGGTCATCAGGAAAAGGAGTTTCAAGCATCAGCCGCCGTGCTTCTTTGCCGACTCGGGCGAGCTCGTCCAAATTTTCCACATCAAGACCCTTGAGCAATTTTTGAAGATTCTTCTTGAGATCATTTGTTTCGAGCAAACGGTGATAAGCGTGGCTCGTTGTCGAATAACCGTCAACGGCACGGACGCCTTTTGATGTGAGCTCGCGAAATAATTCGCCCAAACTCGCACATTTCCCGCCGACGAGATCTACGTCATCGGCACTAACTTCGCTTAAACTGAGAACCAGTGGTTTTGTCATCGTTTTCTTATTACTTATAGCGTGATGTCTGTCGTGAGTTATTTATAACGTTCTCGATAGCGAATGTCTAATTTGTTACAAATATTTGAAGCAGAAATCTGTTATGTGTTCAATATGGTGAACTCACAGAAAGACAAAAAAAAGGACTAACACTTGCGTGCTCGTCCTTTTTTCGCCTGAGGGTCGAAGTAGCAACCCGATCAGATCTTTAAGCCGTTCCTCTCAAGAAGCATTTCAAAACCCGTTTTATCCACGGCCTTGATATACGCATCTTTAGGCTCTACGATACCTTTTTTGCATAGCTCGATCATCGCGTCATTGAGCATCACCATACCTTTGCTCTTACCTGTTTGCATCGCAGAAGGGATCTGGAAAGTTTTTCCTTCCCGAATCAGATTCGAGACCGCAGGTGTAACCAAAAGTACTTCGAGTGCCGCGATCCGTCCGCCGCCAACTTTTGGCAGCAGTGTCTGTGCGATCACTCCGCGCAAGGATTCGGAAAGCATAACGCGTATTTGCTGTTGGCGATCCGCCGGAAACTGATCGATTATCCGGTCAACGGTTGAAGGTGCGGTCGAAGTATGAAGAGTACCAAAAACAAGGTGACCTGTTTCAGCAGTTTCGATTGCGATCGAAATTGTCTCAAGATCACGCATTTCACCAACGAGAATAATATCCGGATCTTCACGAAGCGCTGCTCGCAATGCACCTTTAAAGGAATTTGTGTGGTTGTGAACTTCGCGCTGATTTACCAGACACTTTTTGTTGTCGTGAACAAACTCGATCGGGTCTTCGATGGTGATCAAATGGTCTTCGCGATCTCGGTTTATATAATCAACCATCGCGCAAAGCGTCGTTGATTTACCGGAACCGGTCGGGCCGGTCACAACTACCAAACCCTTTGATAGCTTACACAGATCGAGAATATGCTTTGAAAGACCAAGAGTCTCCGCGGTTAAAATTTCACTTGGGATGATACGGAAAACGCCGCCCATGCCCTTTCTATCCATAAAAATGTTTGCCCGGAAACGCGCAAGACCCGTGATCTCGTATGCAAAGTCTGTGTCGTGTACCTCGTCAAATTCTTCACGATTCTTCTTGGGCATTATCGATGTGAGCAATGTCTTGATCGAATCTGATGTGAGCTCCGGATAGCCCTCACCAAGCCGTGCCATTTTCCCGTCCTTGCGGACCATCGGCGGCATTGAAACGCTCATGTGAAGATCGGAAGCTCCAAACTCCGCCATCTTTCGGAAAAGTTCGTCCATCTTTTGCTGTGGTTGTCCCGTAGCAACTGCGCGCGCAGGAACTTCGAAATTTTGGGGTTGGGGTTCCGTTACGGGACGGGCGGTTACCGGCGGTGCCGGTTGAGAGTAATTGTTTTGCATATTTTGGCTGAGATCAATCGCAGAGGCTGAGCGGTGATCATCGATTTCCGAGACCACTGTTCGATCGGCGGCGGTATATTCAACTAGAGGACTTTCAATTTCATGCAAAACTGCAGATCGTTCGACAACAGTTTCGATGTCAGCGTATTCGACCGCGGTTTCATTTTTTTCCGGAATATTACCAAATTGGGCAGCATCTTGTTTCGCGTTTGCCCGTTCGAGTTCATATTCGCGGGCTAACGCGTCAAGTCCCGAAACGGCAGCCGGCATATTTGTTTGCAAAGTACTGGATTCAATTTCCTGTGGTTCCTTTTCTGATGGAATTACCTGTGAGATGTTTTGTGCCGGTGTGCTTATTTTAGTTTCAATTTGAGATTCTTCTTGCGGATTTGCAGATGACAAATTGACCACGACGTTAAAGCCGGAAGGAGATTTCCTGACTGAAAAGTCAAACTTGCCAAGTACGTGCGGATGTGTAAATTTAACCTCGTCCTGATTCGGCAGCTGAACCTTTACATCGGCCGGAATCAACTCAAAAACCATGCTGTTTATTTGCGCGCCCATAAGCGGCGATTCTGAAACATTGACGTTTCCGCTCGATGTCGTGACATAGGGGTTTTTGTTTGGTTCCAGACAAAGCGTATCTCCATTTTTAGAGACTAGTTCGCTTAAATACTTATTTAAATGTTCCATGTAGAAATTGGTTATTAGCCTGAATATCCGGGAAGTGAGTGAAGTAAAAAAGGCAGCAAGAGGAACCCTCGCTAACTCAAAAAGATTAACATACTACAACAGTGTTTGTCACTACCTAATTTTGCACTTGTTTAGCAGCGATGCTTTGTTTAGGAACGAGAGGTTTATGTCTATATTGTTACTGCTTCGCGATACTCGCCCCAAACGCTTCTCAAGCTATTGGATATCTCGCCTACGGTCACATTGTTTTCGACACAATCGAGGATCAGCGGAAGCAAGTTTTCATCCGTTTTGGCAGCATTAGACAAACTCAATATCACAGCTTCAGCTTTTACGGGATCACGTTTTTCCCGAACCGCCTGAAGTCTCTCAACCTGGCTTCTTTCTATTTTGGGTCGACCTTTAAGATCGGGATCGATCCATCTTCGTCCGTTTGATATTTATTTACGCCAACGACGATCGCATCTTTCGTTTCAACCGCTTTTTGATATACATAGGCGGCTTCCTGAATTTCGCGTTGGACATAACCGGTCTCGATCGCGCGAAGCATACCGCCCATCGCATCGATCTTTTCAATATAATCGAGCGCCTTTGCTTCGAGCTGATTGGTCAATTCTTCGATCGCGTAGCTTCCGCCAAGCGCATCCACAATATCAGCAACGCCGGATTCATTGGCGATCACTTGTTGCGTACGAAGCGCAATTCTTGCCGCTTGCTCGGTCGGGAGCGATAGGGCCTCATCCATTCCGTTTGTATGAAGACTTTGCGTACCGCCTAAAACTGCGGCGAGTGCCTGGATCGTTGTCCGAACGACATTTACTTCCGGCTGCTGAGCGGTCAGTGTAGATCCCGCCGTTTGTGTATGAAACCTGAGCATTGTCGATTTTTTTTCTTTTGCATGAAACCGCTCTTTCATTAAACGCGCCCAAATTCTTCTCGCCGCACGAAACTTTGCTACTTCTTCAAGAAGATTATTGTGCGAGTTAAAAAAGAATGACAAACGGGGCGCGAATTGATCGACATCGAGGCCCGTTTTGATCGCGGCTTCGACATAACAGATCGCGTCTGCCAGCGTGAAAGCGATCTCCTGTGCGGCGGTCGAACCGGCTTCACGTATGTGATATCCCGAGATCGAGATCGTGTTCCATCGCGGAACGTTTTCGGCGCAAAATGCAAAAGTATCGGTGATCAGGCGCATCGACGGCGCCGGCGGATAAATGTAGGTTCCGCGGGCGATGTATTCTTTTAGAATGTCGTTTTGGATCGTGCCGTTTACTTTATCGAAAGGAACGTTTTGTTTTTTCGCGACTGCTAGATATAAGCAGAGAAGTGTTGAAGCAGTCGCATTTATCGTCATCGATGTCGAAACTTTATCGAGCGGAATCCCGTCAAAAAGCGTCAGCATATCATCAAGGGAATCGATCGCGACGCCAACTTTTCCAACTTCGCCGGCGGAAAGCGGATCATCAGAATCGAGACCGATCTGAGTCGGCAGATCAAAAGCCACGCTCAAACCCGTAGTGCCGTTATCTAGAAGATATTTGTAACGCTCGTTTGATTCCTCTGCCGTAGCAAAACCCGCATACTGACGCATCGTCCAGAATTTTCCGCGATACATCGTTTCTCTGGCGCCGCGCGTAAACGGAAATTCACCCGGTGCGCCGAGATCTTGATCGTAATCTATCGAATTTGTGTTTTCAGGATTGTAGTCGTTGGGCAGTTCGATACCCGATGAAGTCTCAAATTTATCGCGTCTTTGCATGAGGCTAGATTATCACAAATCAGTATAGCGAACGATAGTGAGCACCTTCATCCGAAGGCATACTTAGCACAAAATTAATGTTGCAATAAAAACACTTGAGATGTGCAGATCACCAGCTTGCTCACTATCGTTCGCTATACTGATGAGTTCTCCCCTTCGATCCAAATTTCACCATCCGCGTAAACTTCTTTTTTCCATATCGGAACGGTTCGTTTGAGCTCTTTTATCAGCCATTCGCATGCCTCGAATGCCGCACCCCGATGCGGCGCGGAGACGGAAATTACAACGCTTGTTTCGCCGATCTCGAGTTTTCCCAAACGGTGAACAATTCCCACATTCGATATCTCAAATTTATCGTGCGCAGCTGAAATGAGTTTCTGCATTTCTTTGAGCGCCATCGGTTCGTAGCCTTCGTAGACCAGATGTTCAGTCTCACGTCCTTTTGTAAACTGGCGCACATATCCATCAAGCGTCACCGTCGCACCGCACTCCGGCGGAACTACGCGGCGGGCAATTTCGCCGATGTTTAGTGGTTTGTCTGTGATTTCGAAAAAGCTGTTTTCCATTAATTATAAATCATTACATCTAACTCCAATGAGCAGGCTTTTTGCTTAATCGGTACAGCGAAAGATAGTGAGTAGCGTTATATAAATTTACGCTAAACAAAAATATGTTCGCCTGATCAGTACAGCGAACGATAGTGAGCAGAGTTATAAATGTCCAATATTATGGACACTCGATATCGTCCAACGCTACCAATCACGTGGAAATATTTTTATACGGCGTGAATTTAAATTAGCTTGCTCACTATCGTTAGCTGTACTGATCAAGATCAACCGCCGGAGACCGCGGTAAATATTGCCAATTCGTCGCCGTCTCGAATTAGCTCATCACCATTTGCATATTCCTGATTGACTGAAAAATGCAGCGATCTC
>JBGTEI010000130.1:0-7653 GCA_041747875.1 Pyrinomonadaceae bacterium
AATGGCTTAGAGGAAAAAGACGCGATTCGTTCGTTGACTTTAAGCTCGGCTGAGATCCTCGGTGTTGCGGATCAACTGGGTTCGATCGAGAAGGGGAAGATCGCAAATCTTGTCGTCACAAAAGGCGATATTTTTTCAAAAGATAAAACGATCACACATGTCTTTGTCGACGGTAAATTCTTTGAACAGCCCGAAAAGAAAGCGCCAAAACCCGGCGGAACCGGGACAACGGGAGAAGCAGGGAAGATCGCGCAGGTTGGAGGAAGATGGACGATCTCGGTCGACGCGCAAGGGCAATTGATCCCGGCGGTGATCTCATTCTCGCAACAGGGCGGAAATCTTACTGGCACGCTTAGCTCAGATCTTTTTGGCTCGGCTCCAATAAGCAATGGAAAAGCGACAGCTACGGGATTCTCTTTTAATGCTACGGTTTCTGTCGGCGGAGCTGATCTTGATGTGAGCTTTATTGGGAATGTTTCGGGAAATAATGTTGAAGGTACGGTAGGAACACCGCAGGGGCCGGCAACGTTTACCGGAACTAAGACACCGTAGCGGATATTCTTTGCCGGAACGCATTCTTTGCCGGAACGCAGGCGACCCGCCTTGTACGGACGTTACCACGTCCGAAGTTTTGTTAGCAGATGCCGTTTACCGTAGATTATTCGTTCTGGCGAACTCATTGCAGGCGGGTCGCCTGCGTTCCCACGGGAATGGCGTTCTGGTAAATGGCGAATTTGATACTAACGTTTGATTACTATTATTGAGGAAATAATGAAAAAAAGAATCATTTTTCTATTGTTGGTTTCGGTCAGTTTTATTGGCGTCGGCAGTGTGCCGGCGCAAAATAAACAAGACGTCCTGATTAAAAACGCTACAGTGATGACTGCCGCAAAAGGCACTCTTCAAAATACCGATATATTGATCCGTGACGGGAAAATATCCCGGATCGGAAAGAATTTGTCGGCTGTGAATGCGACAGTGATCGATGCTACCGGAAAATACGTTACTCCCGGTATTATCGATGCTCATTCGCATGCAATGCTCGATGCGATAAATGAGGGAACTTATTCTGTGACATCGATGGTGCGGACGCGTGACGTTTTGAACCCGACTGATATATCAATATATCAGGCACTCGGCGGCGGCGTTACGGCAGCAAATCTTTTGCACGGATCGGCGAATTCGATCGGCGGGCAAAATACGGTCGTAAAACTAAAATGGGGCAGACAGGTAGAAGATTTTCTTTTTCCGGGGGCGCCTCCGGGGATCAAATTTGCGATGGGCGAAAATGTAAAACGTGCGCGCAGCCAGCCCGGACAGCCTAACCGCTATCCGGTAACCCGTATGGGAACGCTTGAGGTGATGCGCGATGCTTTTGTACGGGCCAAAGACTACAAGAAAAAATGGGATGATTTTCGCGCAGGGAAAATTAAAACACCGCCGAGAAGAGATCTCGAACTCGAGCCGCTTGTTGAAGTCATAGAAGGAAAGCGACTTGTTCATGCACACGGTTATCGTTCGGACGAACATTTGAATTTATTGAGACTTGCAGATGAATTTGGATTTCGCGTCGCAACTCTCCAGCACGGACTCGAGGCTTATAAGATAGCTCCGGAGATCGCAAAACGGGGAACCGGCGTTTCGATCTTTGTGGACTACTGGGGATATAAACTGGAAGCATATGACACGATCCCGTATAACGCATACATCTTGTGGAAAAATGGTGTTGTAGTTTCTATCAATTCAGACTCGGATGAGCGCATCCGCCGTTTGAATTTAGACGCCGGTAAAACGATGAAATATGGCGGTGTTCCGGAAGAAGAGGCACTCAAGATGGTGACGCTGAATCCGGCGAAACAGCTCGGCGTTGATAAAATGACGGGTTCGATAGAGGTCGGGAAAGATGCGGATATTGCGATCTGGAGCGAACATCCGTTTAGCGTTTATACCCGGGCTGAAATGACTTTGATCGACGGCGAGGTTTTCTTTGACCGGTCGAAAGATGTTGCAATGAGAGCGACCATAAAAGCCGAACGTGAGCGGCTTGAAAAATTAGAACCAAACTTGCCGCCAAGTAAACGAAGTAAAGCGAAAAAAGATGACGATCCAAAACCTGAATCCGATCCGGCAGATGATGCAAAAAATGGAGGTGTTGAATAATGAATTTAACTACTAAAAAAAGCACTTCGAAATTTTTTCAAGCGTTCGCAGTAATTTTTGTTTCGGCTGGTTTGATCGTTTCGGTTCAGGCACAAAATGCCGGATCGGACCAAAATATTACCGGAACGCCGGGAACGTTTGCGATCACGGATGCCACAATTGTAACGGTTTCGGGAACAACGATTTTAAATGGAACGGTTGTCATCAAAGACGGGAAGATCGCAGCAGTCGGCCAAAATGTTGCGGTTCCGAGCGGCGCGATCAGGATCGATGGAAAAGGTTTGAGCGTTTATCCGGGAATGATCGATGCCGGGACAAACATGGGACTCGCTGAGATTAGCGGCGGTGCAGCCGGAACGGTTGACGTCTCTGAAACGGGTAACATCAACCCGAATGCGAAGGCAATACTCGCAGTTAATCCGCACACTTCGCATATCAATGTGACTCGTGTAAACGGCATTACTACGGTTCTTTCAATGCCGTCCGGCGGGTTGATCTCCGGGCAGTCTGCAGTAATAAATCTTAATGGTTCGACACAGGAAGCGATGACCGTGGTTCCGGCATTTGGACTCATAGTTAATTTTCCTCAGGTCTCGACGTTTGCGGGATTCAATCCGCTTTCAGGTCCCCGAATCGTGGAATTCAGTCAGGCAGTAAAAATTCGGGACGATCGCGTGAAGGAACTGAAAAAGGTATTTGACGAGGCAAAAAGATATGCGGCGGTAAAGGACGCATATGAGAAAGATAATTCGCTCCCATATCCAAAGATCGACCTTGCAATGGAAGCTTTGGCGCCATATGCGAATGGAGAGAAGCCCATTATTTTCTCGACGCAGCTCGCAAGAGATATTAAGGGCGTTATCAAATTTGTCGAAGAAAATAAGCTAAAGGCTATTATTTATGGCGGTGCGGAAGCCTGGATCGAAGCCGAAGGACTTAAGAAAAATAATATCTCCGTAATCTACAATCGGATCCATAACAATCCTCTTCGGGCGGATGATCCGTACGATTCATTGTTCGAGGCGCCTTCAAAGCTTCAAAAAGCGGGTGTCAAATTTGCGATCTCAACGGGAGATGACGGAGCAAATGTTCGCGAACTTCCATATCAGGCAGGAATGGCGTCAGCATACGGTTTATCAAAGGAAGACGCACTAAAGAGCGTAACGCTTTATCCTGCGCAAATACTTGGGCTGGATGATCAGTTTGGTTCGATCGAGGTCGGGAAGGTCGCTAATATAGTTGTAACAAACGGTGATATTCTTGATGTTCGGACAAATATCGAGCACCTTTTTATCACCGGACGCAAAATTCCTTTGACGAGCAGACACACTGAGTTCTTTGAAGCATATAAAGATCGAAAGTAGGTTCTCGAATTGGTTTTGGTTTACTAAAAGGCGTCTTAATTGACGCCTTGTTTTGTGCCGAAATATTTCGTCTTTTGAATTGCCGGGCTTCTAAACTATTATCTAAAGTTGATGAAAGACGAAATTCAATCAATGATCGGCGAGCTCAATAAAGAACTCGTACAGAAATATTCGGCGAATACCGGGCTTTTCTCCGAACTCATCGAAGCACAGCGCGAATCCGGTTTGCTTTACGATGATCGTCCGACGTGTCCATTTCTGAGGCCCCATTTTATGGCGCGTTCTTTATATGACCGGATTGTTGTCGCCGCCGAAATGATCGCCGAAGCCGAAAAAACGCTTACATATGCGGCACTTGAAGACAAGAAAATGCTGGCGCGATTTGATCTTACCGACATCGAAGAAAAACTCGTGCGGATCGATCCGGGCTATGAAAAAATTTGCGTTTCGAGCAGGCTCGACACGTTTATTGCCGGAAGGGAATTTAAGTTTTTAGAGTTTAATGCGGAAACGCCGGCCGGCGTTGGCGATCAAATTCCGCTTGAAGGTGTTTTAAATAAAATACCGCGGATCAAAGAATTTCTCGAAGAGAACCCGCACTGGAGTCCAAAACCTCATCAAAAATTACTCCAGTCCTTGTTTACTTCTTATCGCGAATTTGGCGGCAAAAAGCCTAAGCCGAATATCGCGATCGTTGATTGGGAAGGCGTTTCCACGGAAGCCGAATTTTACGTCTTAACCGATTATTTTGAATCCCGGGGATTTCGAACCCTGATCGTTGATCCTTCAGAAATAGAATACAACGGCAAAAACCTGCACGCTTCAACATTTGAGATCGACATAGTTTATAAGCGCGTGCTGATCCATGAACTTTTGGAAAAGTATCACGACTCACATCCTTTGCTTGAAGCTTATAAGGACGGAAACCTTTGTATGGCAAATTCTTTCCGCGTGAAGATCCCTCATAAGAAAATGAGTTTTGCGATCTTAACGGATGAAAAATATGCTGATATCTTCACTGCTGAACAGCTTAAGGTTATCAAAGATCATATTCCGTGGACGCGAAAGCTTGAAGAATCGAAGACAAGATTTGACGGGAATGAGGTCGATCTAGTGGAATTTTTGCGGCTCAACCGTGAGCGTTTCTTAATAAAACCAAACGACGATTATGGCGGAAATGGGATCGTTTTGGGCTGGGAAACTTCGGCAGAGGATTGGGAAAACGCATTAGCGGAGGGACTTGAAGATTCCTTTGTCGTTCAGGAAAAAGCCGATATAGAAAAAGAAGAATTTCCGGTTTATAACAAAACGGCGCGACTTGAAAATCTGCTTGTGGATTTTGATCCGTTTCTATTTCAAAACCAGGTTGAAGGCGGGATGGTTCGGCTCTCGGCGTCGTCGCTTGTTAACGTAACTCAAGGCGGCGGACAAACCGCACTTATCGTTTTAGAGGATCATTAGTTTCCCTGCGAAGTAACAAAGTCGAGCATTCGATTTCCGATCATTTTCGCTCTCATTAACATAAAATCTGCCCGTTCGCCCGCAAAAGATTCGTTTACGCACTCACCGAAGATCTCAAGCCATCTTTCAAAATGACGCGGAAATAGCGGCGATTTCTGGTGGATTTCTCCGTGAACCTGAAGCGGATTGCGGCCATGCTTTTGATAATTCCCGGACTGAAACAAAAGCGTTTCCCAAAAATCACCGATGACCGGAAGGTGATGTTTAAGATCGAGTTTCGCGACATCGGTAAATATGTACCCGATCGTCTCATCCTTCATCGCCTTCTCGTAAAATCGCCCCATTAAGAGATCAATGTCTGCCCGGTCTTCGATATCATGTTTTATTTTCATCAATTACTAATTGGCTCTTCGCGATTATTACGCCCAGAATAAAAAGCAAAATAAATTTTATCGCATCGAAAGCAATATAAATAATGTGAGTAATTGAATAGGGCGCCGCAGTCCCGTTTATTACCGCCGTTGCCCGCGCATCAAGAACCGGGAGAAGCCAGACCGTCTCGAGCAATAGCAAGACGGCAATTGCTGCAAAACAATAAACGATATGCGGACTTTTGGGTTTCGCTTTATAAAGCGAAATTATCATCATTCCACACAGCAAAAGCTCGATCTTGTTCACCCAGAAGAAGACAAGTTTTCCAATTCCCAGCCCTAGTGCCAGCGTAATATCCGGAGCCTGAAATTTGAGTGGAGCTTCCAAAAATGAGATCCCGCCAATCAGTCCAAACCAGATGAACGGGATCGCGATTTGTAGAATCCTAAAAACCATTGGTCTAATTTTTAGCGATATCGAAATTATCCGCAAGCGGTTCCGCACGCATGTTCTTCATTTGCAGCTGCAGCAATGTCGCCGAGTACCCTTACTTCTAGTTCGATCGCCTGCGGAAACAATACATTGTTTTCAAGATGTATGTGGCGGTGCAGATCTTTTTCAAGTTCTTCGAGTCCAAAATAAAGCGCTTTAAAACTCGGGCATGCCTCCGGTGGTAAAGAATAATTATCTGAATCTTCCCGCATTTGTCGCAAAAGGTCGCCCGCCGAATCGTGTTCGCTCATCATCATTCGCACCGGATTCTGCACGGTTTGGAAGTGTGGTGTGGCGATCGGAAGATTTGTTGAAACGACAGCGGCTAAGACCTTAATGTACGGAAAAAGAACCATTTCCTCTTTTCTCATATGCGGCGTAAGTTCTTCGCAAAGCGCATAAAACGCCTTTTGGATCTCGAAAAGCTCGGGATGCTGAAGTCCGTGTTTTGATGACACCTTTTGCATAAGGGGCGTCAGCCTCGCAATTTCAGCATCGGTGAATACATGGTGTGTGTCGATAATATAATTGGTCAGATCTGTTGTATTTTTATTTTCAGGAAAATCGTCCGTAACGTTTTCCTTTGTGCCTTCGATCGCCGTCTCAATCTTCTTCCGGATGACTTCTGTATCGAGTCCGGCGGTTTCGCATGCTTCGCCGAGCGGCTTTCGCCCGCCACAGCAATAATCTATTTTGAATTCTTCAAAAATTCGTGTCGTCTGCGGGAATTCGAGTGCGATGTCGCGGATCGTTTTTGTATTTAGTTCTTGCATATTAATGAATCCTCCTAATAATTACTAAATTCAACCCTAATCCTTCCAAAGGCGTGTTGCGGTGACTTATATCACTGAATCGAAAAGTTCTATGAGTTAATCTCGATTTATGTTGGCAATCAGTATTCTGGAAAAGGAACGAATTGGCGCCGATGTTTGGCAAGTCTCAGAGGAACAACAGTTTACTTAGACAGTTGGAATTTTGTGAAATATGCCAAAAGGGTAAACTGAATTTCGTGGCACAATGTCACAGCCAAAAATCGCGACCCGAATACAAAAAAAATGGTATAGGTATGTGCTTTCTGCCATACTGAACGGCAAAAGCAAATAACCGAAAAATATTCTGATCTAAAAACTTGCTAACAACTTTCTGAGATCCAATATGGGAAGTGATTCGAAGAAAATTAGTGTAAATGAAATAAGCTATTCACGACCGACGATCTTGGGTGTGCTCGCATCTGCCGGTCTGACACTGCTTGTCATCATCGGCTCTCGCAATCTCGAACATTTTGATTCGGCACTGTTTGGCTACACGATCGCCAGTATCGTGGCATTCGGTGCGATCGTTTTCCGTTACGCGATATGGCTTCAACGGCCGGCAACCCGTGCTTATTGGCTGCGCGGCTGGCAATTATTTCGCGATCGCGAAAAACTCTTCAAAAATACAACTTCGGCAGCTTCGACGATCGGAAAAAATCTTGTCGGTCAGAAGTTTATCTTTAAGCGCGGCTTTAAGAGATGGCTGATGCACTTTTTGATCATGTGGGGCTGTGTTTTATCCGGGATGATCACGTTTCCACTCGCTTTTGGCTGGGTCCATTTTAAACTTGAAGGCGAACTTGGATATCGGGCTTATCTTTTTGGTTTTCCGCTTCAGGTGATGGACGGCAGGAGTCTGCTTGCGTGGCTGACTTTTCATGCTCTAGATTTTACGGCATTGATGGTTATCGCCGGATGTGCGATCGCCATCCAGCGGCGATTGAACGATCGCGGCGAGATCGCCACTCAAACCTTTCTGCTCGACTTCACAC
>JBGTEI010000131.1:0-4127 GCA_041747875.1 Pyrinomonadaceae bacterium
GAGCGAAACAGTATCTTTTTTAACCACAAGCGATTCGATCAAGTCTTCCGTTACGTCATAACCGATCCCAGGTTTATCAGGAACAGATATTGTCCCTTTGGGGCTGACGATCACTTCAGGATCGATGATATCTTTCTCCCAATATCTCGCCGAAGCGGAAACATCACCGGGAAGCGCGAACCCTTTAAGTGTTGACATAGCGATGTTGTGCGCTCTGCCGATCCCGGATTCAAGCATTCCGCCGCACCAGACGGGAACTCCACGTTCTGCAGCATAAGCCTGAATTGCCTTAGCCTGAGCGTGTCCGCCTACGCGGCCTAGCTTGATATTTATTATCCGGCACGCTTCAAGTTCGATCGCGTGTTTTGCGTCTCTGAATGATGCGATCGATTCGTCAAGACAAATTGGTGTTTTTAAATGTTTCTGAAGCTTGGAATGATCGACGAGGTCGCCCGCAGATAACGGCTGCTCGATCATCAGCAAACCAAATTCATCGAGCTGCTTGAAAAGTTCGAGATCATTTTCGAGCCGGTAAGCTGAATTTGCATCGACCGATAAAAGGATATCGGGGAAGTTTTTTCGGATGATCTTGACGAGTTCGAGATCCTGACCCGGTTTAATTTTTAGTTTGATCCTTTGGTAGCCGCTCTCTACTTCTTTAGTGACCTTTTCAAGCAAAACTTCCGGAGATCGCTGCAGCCCGATCGAAACACCGCAATTGATCTCAGTTTTTACTCCGCCGAGATATTTCCAGAGTGGCTTGCCAAACCGTTTTGCTTCCAGATCCCATATTGCTGCTTCTACTCCGCCGACGGCCATACGATTTCCAATGATCGGTGACAGAACTTCGGAAACGTCAGCCGCTTGCGCGACATCATTACTTGCAAGTATCGGGGCGATAAATTTTGTGGAAATGGTCCACGCAGTTTCGATCGTTTCATGATTGAAAAACGGACTTCCCGGTGCGGTACATTCGGCATATCCTACGCCGCCATCACGATCAAAAACGCGAACCACCAATATCCGTCTTTCAAATGCAGTGCCAAAACTTGTTTCAAACGGTGCTTTAAGAGGCATTCCTATTTCACGTAACTCTAGTTTTTCTAGTTGGAGTTTCATATTTTAATAATCCTTAGGCAATCGTTTTCAGAGTGGACGCCGGCAGAAGTCAGGTACCCTGCCGGCATGTTTTCAGCTTTCTTACTAATAGGTCGAGGTAAAACTAAGTAAGTTTCCGGCGAATACCATCCAGAGAAATCCGAAGCATACGAGAACAAACAGCGTCGCCTGGAGTTTCATCCAGATCCCGCGATCTTTGCTCATCCATGTCCGGATCGCATTATAGATGACAAGCAGGGTTCCGAGTGCACCGACCACGCCAAGCGCTTGCGCCATGTAAAACCACTTATTGCCCGCATCACTGAGCATATCCAAATTGGTCATTGCGGAAATCGCCAGATAAACCAAAGTAACTAAGAAGACGAGATTGATAGCAAATACGATTCGCACACCGAACCTTAACCACCAATCCAATCCCGTGAACGCCAGTTTTTTCCCGTAGTGCCTTCTCACAAACCATGAGATCGGCCAAAGCAAAAGAGTAAGAAGCATTATCCCGAGCGAAATTCCGACAACCGGAAGGAGCACTTTCGCGTTTTGCCACAAACCGATCCGCGTAAACGTCATAAAGGGATATCCGATTATCATTTGCATTTGACCGTTTGCGTCCGGTTTAAAAATAACCGTCTCTTGTCCGTTCACATCCTGAAACTTCATCGGACCCACTTCTCTGAATTTTTTCGGCTTGCCGTTAAGATCCTGAAACATCGAAACCGAAATAGTGTCGTCCTCATTGGCGGACACCGTGGCTTCTCCCAAAAGCGCCAGCAACCTAAACAACGAACCGTCTGCACGGCGGCTTCCGTAATATGAACCGCTAACCGCCGCAGCATCTGCTTTTGCTGTTCCGAGAGTTTTTACATTCTCGGGAGTATACGGAAAATACCGGTCCATAAAAGAATCCCAGACGATGTCGCGTGTCGGCGATTGATTTCTTCCGGCGCTGTTTACCGAAATAAACAATCCGACATTTGCGTCAGGGATTATCAGCATGTTGCTGTGAAACTGAACCGTATCCCCGCCATGCCCGATTATCCGGTGACCGTTTGCGGTTTGTTCATAAAAGCCGTGTGCCATCGCGTTTGCATCGTCATGCAGCGCAAACAGCCGGCTGTGCATAAGTTTTGCCGTTTCCGGTTTTAAGATCTGCGCCTCGCCATATTGTCCGTTTTGAAGATGAGCGATCATAAAGTGGGCCATATCTTCCGCGGTGCTGCTCAAACTCCCTGCCGGGAAGGCGTTGACGATCTCAAATCTCTGAGCATCGTCCGAACCGAGCAAATATCCCTTTGACATGTTCGGTATAAGATTCGCTGGAAGCGGCTGGCGGAATGTTGAGCGATTCATCTCGAGCGGCTTAAAAATATGCTCTTCGATATAATCGTCAAACGGCTGTCCCGAAACGCGTTCGACAATATAGCCGGCGAGCGTTGTACCGTAATTTGAATATGCCGGCGTCGTTCCCGGCGGAAATATTCGCCGCGGAATATGCGTTTTTACGTATTCACCAAGATTGAAAGGTTTCTTGTCGAAAGTAAAAAGGTCTTTGATCTGTTCTTCAAAACCGGGAGTATGCGTCAGTATGTCCTTTAGCGTGATCGGCTTTCCGTAGGCTTCAGGTATCTTGAAATCAAGGTACTGATTGACGTCTTTGTTGAGATCCAGTTTGCCCTGTTCTACCAACTGCATAATGGCGGTCCAGGTAAAAAGTTTTGAGATCGAGCCCGGGCGAAACATCGTTTCATTTGCCGAAACGGGTTTCTTTTCTTTTACGTCAGAATAGCCATAGCCTTTTGCAAAGAGGATCTTTCCATCTTTAACGACAGAAATCGTCGCACCTGCGATGTCGTTGGTCGCAAGCTGTTGCGGCATAATTCCATCGAGAAAAGCTTCGACATCGGCAGCGGTCAACTTATCGAGGCCTTTTGGCGGCGCATCGGTTTGAGCAGCCGTTTCCGGCTTTGTCTGATCCGTCTCCTTTTCCACGACCGGCTGTTTCTCGCTCGGAGCCTGACCATAAATCAAAAACGAAACCACTAGAATGAGTGTTATTAATGCTGCTAATTTTTTCATGTCTTTTGCCTCTTTTCCCGTAAAAGTTGATAGTTATTCTTTTTCCTTCGACTGCGCATTTTCCGTTTGCGTGTTTTTAAGCTTGTTTGCCGATTCTTTGACGACCTCATTTATCAAATTCACGGCTTTTGCTGCGTTTTCCTTGTTTGTGATAATGCCCATGTGATCGGCCGTATCGATCTCAACCCGCTTTGAATTTGTTGATAAAGCAGTTATTTCCTTTTGCATCTTCGCCATAACGTCCTGCATTATTTCCGGCGTTATAAACTCAGGCAGCATATTTTTGTCCCACTTTTTGGTAGCGGAAATGACAACGATCGGTCGATCGCCCAATGTTTTATTATTTGCCGCTTGCTTTGCCGCGTTATCAAAATCACCCAGCTCGGCAAGAAAAGCTTTATGGCTGGTCGATCTTTTCGAGAGATAAGTCATCTGCTTTTGCACTTCTTCGGGATACGATCCGAGATCGCCAAATCCCTGCAAAAGCGGGTTATAAACTTCCATCACGCCAAGTTTTACTAGCCAGTCGATCGTGTTGAATTGCGATACAACAGAATCATCCAGTTCTTTCTTTTGGGCATCGCTAAAATCAAACATCGCAAACTGATTCGGATGGCTCGGATCTAAAAATGCTAAACCGATCACCTCGTCCGGATAACGCTCAACATAATCCCGCATATAAAGTCCTGCGATCGAGTGTCCTGCAAAAACAAACGGACGCCTGATATTCGATCTGTCGAGCAGCGTATGAAGTGCTTCATTTACCGTCTTTGCATCGCGGCGTAAATTGCTCTCTTCGCTCCAGCCGATCCCGGCGCGGTCGTATACGCATATATTTGTCTTTTGTGAAACGCCATTCAGGATCCAGTAATTGACAGCTGTGGTAACACCCGCACCCGCTGCAAAAATGACGGTCGGCAGGTCTTCCTCGGCCG
>JBGTEI010000132.1:0-9651 GCA_041747875.1 Pyrinomonadaceae bacterium
CGTAGACAATTCGGTCCGCGCAACTTCTACACCTTCTCCCTCGGCCGTAACATCCACCGTTTCCACAGCGCCGCCGGCTTTGAGTTCTACCTTTAACGAAAGCGTCTGGCCGATCGTAACCTGGACATTTTCAAGGATCGAATTTGAAAAGCCCTGTGCCTCAGACGTTACCCTGTATCGTCCGAGCGGCAGCAATGGTGCAATAAAAAAGCCGTCCGAATTACTCGTGACGGCTCGCTGAAAGCCGGTTGCGGTATTTCTTACGGTGATCGTAGCCCCCGCGATTACGGCCCCATTTTGATCAGTAACGGTGCCTTGTATAAGCCCCGTTGTGGACTGTGACTGTGAGAAGACCGGAAATGAAAAGACGATTACGATGAGACTGCAGATCGCAAATTTCAAAGACTGTTTCATGCTATTTTTTCCTCTTTTTTAATTGGGATCGAAACATTTCAGTTTCGAAGAAATTGAATTGTTTCCTGATATTTCTTGATTTTGTTTGACAGCAAATTATCACATTTTGTAACCGAAATGAATTGTTTTGTAACAAACTTAAATATTTTGTGAAAATGACGGCACCGAAGCGGATGATCCGGACAAGGCAGGATCGGTCCAGCAAGTTTTACCTGTTATTTTTTTTGCTGCCTCTTTTTACAAAAAAACAGCAGACAGCTCCGATCAATGGAGCGGTCACCGCCGTCGCCAAAATAGAAATGCGCCCGAGTTCCGCTGCTGCGTTCTCGCCCGGGATCGAGGACAACGTGATGAGCAGGATCGCAAGCAAATGATAGTGGACAACGAGGCTCGTCAAAATTGATATTAAATAATTCCAGAGCGACTCGATCTTTTTCGCTATAAGAACTACAAAACCCCCAACAACCAAGCTCCCGGCAAATGCGTAAACTGCCAGGGATCCGATCACGATGACGACCGAGATCCACGCATCTTCAAGTTGGTCACCGCCGTATCGCGGGTCTAAACCGGTTCCAACGCTAATTACCAACGTCGATGCGACAAGCAAGATCGACGGCAGCACGAGATTCAGGATCACGCCGCTTACCGCTGCAGAGGTCAAACCGATCAGGAAATTTTTTTTCATCGCAAAACCGATTGTTTAACGATCCAATGAAAAAGCGCATCGGGGAGTATCTTTCTGAGCGTAAGGATCATTCGTGAATTTGCGGTGTAACGCATTTTCCAGCTTCCGTCCGTAACTGCGTTGTAAATAACTTCGGCAACCAAACTTCCATCGGGTGCGTTTTCTCCCGCTTTCTGCATATTCGGAAGAGCTTTCTCGATAAACGAATCGTAAGCCGTTAACCCTTCTTTCTTTGTCAGATCCTGCGAACGGTCGTAAAAATCCGTCTTTATCGGCCCGGGTTCAATGATCTTGACTTTGATATTGAAAGGACGAACCTCGTATTGAAGAGCCTCCGAAAACCCTTCGACGCCCCATTTTGTCGCATGATAAAGACTGTAAAGCGGAAATGTGATCCGTCCGCCCATCGAGCTGACATTGACGATCGTTCCGCGTTTTTGCTCACGGAAATAAGGCAGGATCTCGCGGCAGACATTCATTAAACCAAATACATTTGTTTGAAACTGCTTTTCTATCTGCTCAGGCGTTGCCGCTTCAAAGGCCCCAACAAGTCCATAGCCCGCATTATTTACTACGGCATCGATCCGGCCGAATTTATCGATCGTTGCTTTTATGGCCGACTTGATCGAATCAATGTCCGTAACATCGAGCCGAAAACATTCGACGTCAATAATATTCTTCAGATCTTCTGCTTTCTCCGGATCGCGCATTGTCGCCGCTACTTTCCAATTTTTTGTCTGAAAGAGTTTGACGGTTTCTTTGCCGATCCCGCTTGATGCACCCGTTACCAAGATCACTTTTTCCATATCTTCAAGATTGTAGATGGAATGTAGTAAATCGCAAGTGTTAAGATGTTTGTATGAAATTTCTTCATATTGCAGACGTCCATTTGGGCTGCACACGTTACCATCTCGAGGAAAGCCAACGCGATTTTTTTGACGCATGGATCGATGTGCTGCAAAAGTATGCCGTCGATGAAAAGGTCGATTTCGTGATCATGTGCGGCGACTTTTTCCATAAGAGAAGCGTTCCGCCGGAAACGATGAACTATGCTTTTTCCGGTTTAAGTATGCTGAAAAATGCGGGTATCCCCGTAGTTTCGATCGAAGGAAATCATGATCAGAAACACAATGACAGCGATTATAGCTGGCTCCGTTCGCTCGCAAATTGGAATTTACTTTATTTACTCGAACCGAAGATCGTAGAAGGAGAAATGACATATTTGCCATGGAATAGCGATGATAATCGCGGGGGATTTGTCGATATTGGCGAGGCAAGAATTTTTGGCTCGGATTGGTTTGGAGCTTCGACAAATAATGCGATGACCGATTTATCCAAATCGATCGAGCAAAATCAGCGAGAAGGGGCATTTCATATTTTAATGCTTCATACGGACGTTGAAGGACATCAGACACATCCAATTCCGGCACTTACGATCGAAAATCTAAAAAAATTAAAGTCGGTGACAAATTACGTCGGACTAGGTCACACGCACAAATGCTACGAGATCGAAAATTGGGCGTTTAATCCCGGATCGCTTGAAATTACAGCGATCGATGAATTTAAAGAAGTTCGCGGGGCGTGGCTCGTTGAAGTTGATAAAGATCACAATGTGACAGCAAATCACGTTAAGGATTATGTCCAAAGACCGTTTCAAAGGATCTCATTCGACGTCGATATATACGCAGACACAAAGGAATTGACAGAAAAGCTTTTAGAAAAGGTAACAAACGAATTAGAAACGCCGGACGAAGTGTACGGGAAGAAACCTATTATCGAGATCACCTTGCGGGGTCATCTGGGTTTTCCAAATTCGAATCTGGAGCTTGATAAAATTCGAAGAAGAGCTCAGGAAATAGGCAACGCGCTTCATGTGAACATCAAGAATCATACAGTACCAATCGAATATGGTGACGATTTGGACCGAAAAGATCAGAGTAGAGAAGCGATCGAGTTGAGCGTAGTAGAAAGGTTTGTCGCCCAGGACAAACGTTATAGAATGCGCGCACAGCAGGTGACCGAAACCGTGATCGGCGCGAAACGGATGGTTCTAACCGGTGAATCACCGGAGAAGATCGCTGATTATATCGCTCTAAATGTCTTTGAACAGAATGCGGATGAACAGGAATCAAATCCTGCGTCCTAGACTTTCAAAGTCTCCCGCAATACGCTTCAAGCAAATATATGTCTGAAGAATTAAATAAAGTACTTGGTATTGACCGGCTCCCGATATTTCCGCTGCCGCTGGTGCTGATGCCGTTTGAGATCTTGCCGCTCCATATTTTCGAACCGCGGTATCGTGAATTGCTGAGTGATGTTCAGTCAGAAAAAAACCTGTTCGGCATATCGCTGCTTGAACCAAATGAGGTCTTTCTCGAAAAACCAAAGGTCGGCTCGATCGGCTGCGTTACGGAGATCCGGGATGCCCATACGATCGACGACGGCCGTTCGAATATTCTGACGATCGGTGTCATCCGCTACCGGATAAATGGATACATCGAAACAGATAAACCCTACCTGATCGCAGATGTCGAATTTTTTGAAGACGATCCGCCTGAAAGCGGACTGGAGGACGCGGCTGATGAAGTATTTAGTCTGTTTGAAAAGCTCGCCAAAACTACCTACAAAATAAGCGGACATGCCGGCGAGCTCCCTGAGATCCCAAGGGCGGAACCCGAACAATTGTCATTTCTGGTCGGTGCCGCGTTCAATCTGGACAGCGCCACAAAATCCGCGTTTTTGGAGATACGTTCAACGGTTAAAAGACTCGGGAAGTTAAAGAAAATCCTTTCTGACGCTCTAATAAAAGCTGAAGAAACAGAGCATATTAATCGGATCTCGCGAACAAACGGTCATTCAAAAAAGAAGATCGATACTGATGGACTCTAACCGATAACTTCGATCAGCAGTTATTCGCCAGACAAGCTTTCTTTAAAGAAATAGATCACGCGCTGATCGTAGAAATCAGCCTGTTCAAGCGTAGCGTTTGTAAGATCAAACCCGGACGGAGCGAGGTCGGTAAAAGCTCTGACCTTAGTTTTCTGCGGAAAACAGCTGCTCAAATTTGACGTTGAAGTTTGGAAATAACGAGCCTCGGGGCCGGCAAGAAGGATAACGTTTCTATCCGAAAGCAATTTCGCATATTCACAAGCAGTGGTTCGGTCGTAATTGCCGTTGAGAAAATAAAGATACGTACCGCCTTTAGCCAGCAAAGAGGTTATCGAGCTTCCAAAGGGATACTTCGCTGTAATTATCGAAGCGATCAGATCGTTTGAAGATCTTGGAACAGATTCTAGCGCTATCGATTTAATGTTCGAATCCTTTGCAGCCGCAGCGATCGCGGTGATAGCACCCAACTCGACTCCGTAAACGCCAATATTTTTTCCGACGAGCGGTTTTCCTTCGGCTACCTTAAGAGTTTGCAAAAAACCGATCGCACTTAACATGTCATCGACCTCGCTGCCGCCAAACGTCGTTTGCTCCACCAATGGATCGAGCCCGTGTCCGCGGAGGTCCGGCATTAATATTGTGAAGTTGGTCGTTTCGCTGAGCTTTACCCCAAAGTTTAAGAGATGCGACCGGTCCGTACCGTATCTGTGAAGTAGAATTACAGAGGGCGCATTCTGACTCCCGCGAAGAAGCCATCCACGAGCCGATGTCCCGTCTTTGTTTGACCATGTTTCGTCTGTGATCTGTGCGCCGCGCGAACTTAACAGTGCAAACTTTGCCGGTTCGACCATATACGCAGCTTTAGGAGGAAGTGCTGAAATATAATCAAGCCAGACACCGCCAGCCAAGACGGCAACCGAGAGCAGCACCACGACCGGGAGCAGAAGATTGACAAAACTTTTTATGAGACGCTTTGCGTTTCGCATTACAAATTAAACAGTATAGCGGCAATTTCGGAAATTATTAGTATGATACAACGTGAAGGGAAGCGAGGGTGTCATAGAATGGAAAAGACTTTCGGCGAAGTCTTTAAAAATGTTACCATATTTGCAGGCAAAAAAGGAAGGATATTGACAATAATGAAAGTAAAACTTTTAGCGTTTTTGGTTCTCTTATCATTCACATTCATCACGGTTACAGGGCAGGTAAAAATTGCTTTTGACGCCGAAAATCCGGCGAAAAGCGGCAAATCCATAGAGTTTTTTCCGTTAGCCGAACTCAAAGAAGGAATGACAGGAACCGCTCAAACTGTCTTCAGCGGCTCTAAACCTACCGGGTTCAATGTCGAGATCCTCGGTATCGTCCCGGATGCGATCGGACCGAAGCAGGATATGATCGTTGGACGTCTTTCGGGCGGAGGCGCGGACAGAACCCACGTATTTGCAGGTATGAGCGGTTCACCCGTTTATATCGACGGTAAACTTGTCGGCGCGATCGCCTATGCCTTTCCTTTTTCCAAAGAGCCGATCTGCGGGATCACTCCGATCGAACAAATGATCGAGATCTTTGAAAACAAGCAAAATAAGACCGTGAAACCGAATACGCCGCGAAGTTTTTCATTTGCAGAACTCGCTTCATCGCAAATGCCTGACAACTATCCCGGACAATTATCTTCCGCAAATTTTATGCTTGGCGGCGCAACCAGCAGTTTGCCGCTTCAGGCGCTTGCAGGACAAACCTTTCAGCCGATCGCAACCCCGATGACGTTTAGCGGTTTTTCTCAGGAAACATTAAACAAATTTTCTCCGCAATTGATGAGTGCGGGCTTGATGCCGGTGTCAGCTCTTGGCGGTTCGTCAAAAATTACGGGTATTAAAAAAGCAGATGCAGAAACACTCCTCGGCGGCGATTCCGTCGTAATGCAGCTTACTCGCGGAGATTATTCGCTTTCCGCCGCAGGAACGGTAACACTGCGGGCGGGAGAAAAGATCTACGCATTTGGACACCCCTTTTTGAGTCTCGGTGTTTCGGATCTCCCGATGTCGGAATCCCATGTCGTAACGGTCGTACCGAATGTGAACAATTCATTTAAACTTTCGGTTCCGGACGCAATGGTCGGAAGCATGACTCAGGATCGCGCAACGGGCGTTTTTGGAAAACTTGGCGAAGTTCCAAAAATGATCCCGGTCAATCTAAAAATGCGAACAAGCAGAAACCTTGAAAAGGTGTACAACTTCGAGGTTGCAAAAGACGACTTTTTGACGCCGCTTTTGATAAATATAGCGGTATACAATTCAATCGTTGCAAATGAGCGCTCGATCGGAAGTTCGACGATTGAGATTTCGGGTCAGATAAATTTGAAGGGCAACGACTCGATAAATATAGACCGCAGATATGGCGGATCACAGGCTTCACAATATGCCGCTGCTTCATTTTCAACGCCGATCGCGGCACTCCTCCAGGGCAGGTTTGACGACCTGGACATCACCGGGATCAATATCGATCTCAAATCGGATGATGATTCACGAAGTGCGGCGCTGGAAAGGATCGGTGTCAACAAAACCGAGGTCCGGGCAGGTGAGGAATTGGAAATTCAAGCATTTGTGCGTTCTGATTCGGGGAAAATTTTTGTTCAAAAGATTCCCGTGGTAGTTCCGGTTGATACGCCGGCCGGAAATTTAATGATCACGCTTGGCGACGGAAATTCAGTTCAGATTATGTCCTCCGCAAATAAATTCACACCAAAGAACGTAGGTGAATTTGTTGAAATGGTAAATGAACTCAAAAAGAATGACAGGCTTTACGTTCAGATCCACCGCGTAACAAAAGGTGCGGTGATCGGTGCAAGCGAATTGCCGAATCTTCCCCCATCGGTTTTGGCTACGATCAACAACACACGAACAGTCGGTGGAGTTGAACCAACAGTTCAGTCAATGCTCCTTGAAAGAGAAATTCCTCCGGCAGATTTCCTCATCTCAGGACGTCAAACTATTTCGATCGAAGTTGTAAAATAAAAAGTAGCGCCGTCGTGCGCGACGGCTGTCGCGGTGGCATCTTGCCGCCGCTTCACTTTTTAAACTGCACGTGAATCTCATAAAAAAAGTCCTGAGAGCGAGACGCTCCCAGGACAGCCGCCGCGCGCGACGGCTCTACCTTTCTTAAATTCCCTACATATCAAAATTGAAGCTCACATACCCGGTTGCTTTTACCGGCTGGCCGTCGCGCATAAAGGGTCGGAATTGCCATTTTACAACTGCGTCTTTCGCCGCCCGCTGGAGCATCGAAGGGCCTTCGGTGTTTTCTACTTTCGATACATTGCCGTCTTCATCGATCACCAATTCCACTTTTACGATACCCGTCATACGCATCGAACGGGCTTGTCTCGGATAAACGGGATTTACGCGTTTTGTCGCATAGCCTATTAAAGAACCAACCGTCAGCGGTAGATCTCCTCCGGCATCATCCTCCGGTCTTACACCTTCATTGGCTACATTGTTTTCAGCAATTTTCTCGTCCGTTTTTGAAGGCGCGTTTTCAACTTTCGATTCCCTGTCGCCATCATCTTTGTTCTGCGCTTCCGGATTTTCTACCTTTCTTTCAGCCGAACCGATAACACGAATTGGTCTGTCAGTTGGACGCGGCGTATTGCTGAGCGGCAAAGGCTTTTCAGATCTCGTTTCTATCTTGTCTTCAGATTTTTCAGCCGGCTTATTTTCTGCGATCCTGGTTTCACTTGATGCGGGTTTGGTTTCGACTTTTGTTTTCATGTCTACCGGCTTAAAAGCCGTCTTGCCCGTATCGGTCTGCGGTTCAGGTTTAGCACTACGCTCAACCTCATCATCGTCAAGAAAATTTTCCTTTTTCTCACTAACCGCAACAATCTTCGCGTCAGGCGCTACGATCGGCGCATCATCCAGTGTGTTAAAAACCGTGCTTCCCGAACTCGCGATCTGCTGCCGGGCGTACACAATTTCATTTTCCCAGCGCTTTGCGTCGTAGGTATCACGAGCCAAACTCCCTCTCGCATTACTTGTTTCTTCAAGGAGCGCCATTGAATTTGCGGTAAATCGCTTGTCTTTGCTCAGCGTTTTTGACTGATCAACTATAAGCTCCAAAGTTTTTCGCATCTGCTCAAGATCTTCGATCGCGTAAGAAGGAAGCTTTTCATCAGATACATGAAGTCCCAAAGTCTGGTAACGCTTGAGCTGCGTTTTTGAGCCGCTTACAACCTGACCGGCAACCGCCAAATAATCGAGTGACGAATTCGATTCCTTCGAATCAAACAATTCCGTCAAAAATTTCTGCGTTCGCTTATAGTCGCCTTGTTCTAAATAGGCATGCATTAGAAGAACATTGATCATACGGTGGATCGTACGGTCGTGTGTTTCTCGTCTGATATTCTCAAGCTCGTAAATTGCAGCGGTGTAGTTTTTTACGACAAGCTGCGCTTTAGCTTTTGAAATACGCTCACGCATTACATCGGCGGTAGTTGGTGCTTGAGCAAGAATTGTTATGGTTGTTGCAGTTAAGAAAATTACTGAAAAAAGAACGGTGTTCATTTTCGGCAGCATATTCAGTCTCCCTAAAATCTTTTAGACTTGATGATGATCCCCGAAACAGATCTTAGCTTGTTACGACGAGAGTTCTAAGACCACTAAATGTGCGTATATTATGCTTTCAGAGAAAAATTTATGCAAATCTACAATCAAATTTGCTTATCGGTACCATCACTTTTTTTAATTCGCAAGGCTTTTGACGATCTTATCCCGCATTTGGTTTGCTTCGCGTTTTATCGACTTCTCATCAAGAGTTAAAAATATTCGATCCAGCATAATGATCTCGCCGTTAACAACAACCGTTCTGACGTCGGTCGACTTTGTCGCATAAACGAGTTGTGAATATAAATTGTAAAAAGGCGTTTGATGCAGACCGTCAAAATCAACGATCACGATATCGGCGCGTTTTCCGGTCTCGATCGAACCGATCATATCTTCCATATGAAGTGCGCGTGCTCCGCCGATCGTCGCCATCATAAAAGCCTCTTCCGCCGAAACTACCTTTGGATCATTTGAGAAGATCTTATGGAGTTTTGCTGCCGAATCCATCTCTTCCCAAAGATTCAGGTCATTATTTGAAGCAGCGCCGTCAGTTCCCAACCCGACTCGTAGTTTCTTTACAAGCATCTGAGGAACGGGTGCTACTCCGGCCGCGAGTTTCATATTCGACTGCGGATTATGCGCGATCCCGACGTCGTGCTTTTTCAAAATCTCGAGCTCTTTCTCATTCGCCTGAATAACATGCGCGGCGATCGTTTTATTTGTAAAAAACCCGATCTTTTCGATATATTCGATCGAACGCATTCCCTTTTTCTCCATGACAAAATCAGTTTCGCTTTGCGCCTCGGCAAGGTGCATGATAAGCGGCGCGTTGAGTCTCTTTGCCAGTGCGCTTGCGGCTTTTAAATGTTCTTCCGAAACGGTATAGGGTGCGTGGGGGGCGACAGCCGGAACGATGAGGGCGTTATTTTGCCACTTCTTGATAAATGCTTCAGTTGCTGCCAAACCATCGTCGAAGGTCTTATTATCGGGCGCCGGAAAATCGATGATCGTTTCGCCCAAAACTCCGCGTAAACCCGCTTTTGACGTTTCATCCGCGATTGCATC
>JBGTEI010000133.1:0-5599 GCA_041747875.1 Pyrinomonadaceae bacterium
GAAGACCATTGGAATTGCTTCGTCGACCGGCAGATCGCCAAACCAACGATCTTCCATGCACCACGATCCAAGAGCGGTGATCGTAAACGGAAAACCTTTTGGCAGCTTGCGTCGCAATTCGAAAATGACCTGACGATAGAATATGCGTTCTGATCTGGTTACGTCAAAATCTATTTGGATCGCTTTAATATTTGGCAAGTCCAAAGTTTTCATAAGCAGTCTGACGATTTCGTGTCGCTGCCGGCTGGAAAATTCCGGGAATTTACCTTTTTTTATCGTTTCGATCCGTGTAACCGCGATCAGATATGTCCCGTCTGAGACGTGCAGCGGTTGTTTTCTCGGATAGCGTACAACGTCGTTGTCCTTTAAAATAAGTGTCTGTGCCAGGAATGCAATACCTACCGAATTCGGGTCAATAAACTGCAGATCCTCCGGTCGTTCCCATGCCCAGAGGATCGTTTTGCGTTTGTCAGGGCTAACTACCGGAGAATGGTTTTCCATTCTAACGCAGCTTAAGCAAAGCATGAAAACACTGAGAATGAGAATAGATCTTACCATTGACTGTGGAAGCCCCCGAAACTTTGAACCTGTCATATTCCTGTCAAATATACTTTTTTTCGGGATGTCTGACTAGAGTAAAATGCGTGGATTTGGTATATTTTACCTTCTGAATCACCATTCATTTTATTGAGGAAAATAATGATCGAACGCGAACAGTTGGAAATGGATATCGTATTTGTCGGCGCCGGCCCGGCAAACCTGGCAGCTGCCTATCACCTGAAAAAATTGATAATCGAACACGATAAATTGATCGCCGGCGGCAAGCGAAAGGGTACGGCGATCGGCGATATTGAGATCGGAATCATTGAAAAAGGTTCGCGTGTAGGTGCTCATATTTTATCCGGGGCGGTAATGGATCCAAAGGCAATTCGCGAATTGATGCCTGACTTTTTAGAACAAGGGTGTCCCGTTGATGCCGCGGTTACAAGTGATGCTGCCTGGTACTTAACCGAAAACAAAAAGATCGTTGCTCCTATAACCCCTCCGCCGCTTAAAAATAAAGGGAAATATATGGTTTCGCTTAGCAAGCTTTGTGAATGGCTTGCGGAGAAATGTGAAGAACTCGAGATCAATATTTTTCCAGAGTTTCCCGGATCGGAAATTTTGTATGACGAAAATGATCATGTGATCGGCGTACGAACCGGTGATAAAGGCATCGACAAGGAAGGAAATCAAAAAGAAAACTTCGAACCCGGGATAGACCTAATCGCAAAGGTGACGGTGCTTGGTGAAGGTTCGCGTGGATCGCTTACGAAGCAAATAATGCAGCGCCTTCACCTTGACAAAGACAAGGAATCGCAAGTCTTTTCGTTGGGAATTAAGGAATTATGGGAAGTTCCGGCCGGGAATTTTGAGGAAGGTCTGGTTGTTCACACACTTGGATTTCCGAGTGATACGGATACATATGGCGGCGGATGGATCTACGGCTTGAAAGACAATGTCGTTAGTATCGGATACGTTACCGGACTCGATTATCTCGACCCGAATATCGACCCGCACGCAGAATTCCAGAAATTCAAGACGCATCCTGAGATCGCAAAAATTCTGGCAGGCGGTAAAATGACAAAGTACGGCGCGAAAACGATAAATGCCGGCGGATATTATACAATGCCCCAGCTTTATTCTGACGGCGTACTTCTGGTTGGCGATACCGCTTCTTTCTTGAACGCTCAAAGGATCAAAGGCATTCATACTGCGATGAAAAGCGGGATGCTCGCCGGCGAAACGATACTGCTGGCACTCGAACGTGATGATTACTCGTCAAAAACCTTAAGTGAATTTGAAGAGAAAGTTAACGAAAGCTGGATCTACGACGAACTGTATGCAGTTCGAAATTTCCACGCGGCGTTTCAAAAAGGCCGTTGGTCAGCGCTCGTAAACAGCGGATTGCAATTTGTGACCGGCGGCCTGGCATGGGGATTTATGCCTAAGGAACATCACGTTCCGGGACATGAAAGAATTCAAAAGATCGATGAATATGCCGAAAATCGCAGTAAACTTGCAAATGGCAAAAGGTATGAAAAGCTTACTTTCGACAAGGAGTTAACTTTCGACAAAGTGACCGATGTCTTTTATGCGGCGGTTTCGCATGTTGAGGATCAGCCATCGCATTTACACGTTTTAGATACCGAGATATGTGCAACGCGCTGCGCGGAAGATTACGGAAACCCCTGCGAAAAATTCTGTCCGGCATCGGTTTATGAGATGGAAGAAAATACCGCGAGCGGACGAAAGGAATTGAAAGTAAACTTTTCAAACTGCGTTCATTGCAAAACGTGCGACATAATGGACCCTTATCAAATTATTAATTGGGTTACGCCGGAAGGCGGCGGAGGGCCTGACTACAAAGGTATGTAGTTTGGAAATGGGTATTGCTTCGTTTATGGAGCAATGGAGTAAATGAAAGGGAATTTATTCATTATCAGTTCACCTTCAGGCGGCGGAAAGGGAACCCTTATCCGGGAAGTATTGAAGCGTGTTCCAAATTTGGGATATTCAGTATCTTTTACGACAAGAAAAATTCGTGATGGCGAAGAAAATGGAAAGGATTATTTTTTTGTCGAAACGGAGGAATTTCAAGCTCTGATCAATGAAGATAAGCTCTTGGAATACGCGGAAGTTCACGGTAATTATTACGGAACCTCAAAAGAAAAAGTCGCTGAGGAATTGCGATCGGGAAAAGATGTGATCCTGGAGATCGACGTAAAAGGTGCTCACATTGTAAAAGAGAAGGCTCCGGAAGCGATCGGTATATTTATTTTGCCGCCGTCGTTTGAGAAATTATCCGACAGATTGATCGAGCGGAATACCGAGACGAAGGAAGCCCTCTCGATTCGTCTAAATAACGCAAAAGCAGAGGTTAAAGCGGTAAGCGACTTCGATTTTGTTGTGGTCAATGACGAACTTGAAAACGCAGTGACAGATCTTGAGTCGATCTTTATTTCGGAAAGGTTGCGGCGAGTTAGACAAAACGCTGTAATACGCGATATTCTTAACTCTTTTGATGTAGTAATTACTGATTAATATCGGAGTATGATGAAATTATGGCAGATGATTTTAACCTAAATGACGAACCGGAAGAACAGGAAATAGCTGATGTTATCGTGAATCCAAAGGATATTCCTGAGATCGATTCAAAATATCGTCTTATTTTGCTTACAGCTCAACGTGCAAAACAGATTCAACGCGGTGCGCGTGTCCGGGTTGATCTAGACCGAAGAAAGGTCAAACCGACGACGATCGCCCGTGCGGAGTTTGCAGCTCAAAAGGTCAATTTCGAAATTACCAAAGAGAAATAGAAAAACCGGCTAATCGCGGGTATTTCTATTTTTGAGAGCAAACCAGCTTGTGAATTCGGCAGCGATTTTTCTAGCTTCCACTTCGTGCGGAATTTCCATGTAGGATTCAAACCATGTACTGAGACTCCATTTGCGTTTTTTCCGAAAATTCCTCCAAAAATCCCCTATATAGCTTTTCAAGAAATTTACTGACCCATCGCGTTCATACTGAATGACATGGGCAATTTCGTGTGCCATCAGGATCTTAGACATACGCAACACATTGCTTTCATCACGAGTGATCAACCGCGGATTGATAAATACGTGTCGGCCAAAAGTGATCCCTTCCACCATCAGCAGATTTGTAACGATCCAGGAACCACGCTTCGCATAAACCCGAATATCGGGAAATTCGTTTTCTCCGCAGAGACCGGAATCAGAGAAGAATTCTGCGAATAGTTTTTGACCGTTTTGCGAAAGCTGCATAGTTATTCAACGTTTTGAATCTGCTCCCGAATTTTCTCAATGTCCGCTTTTATAGTGAGCGCTGCGTCTTTGACGACCATATTTTGAGTTTTTGAACTGATCGTATTTGCTTCGCGATTCAATTCCTGTGTAAGAAAATCGAGACGTTTGCCAACAGGTTCCTCTTCCGTAAGAATTGCGTGAAACTGTTCTATGTGGATCTTGAGACGTGTAATTTCTTCCGAAATGTCACTCTTATCCGCCAGATACGCAATTTCCTGAGCCATTCTCGACTGATCGATCTCGATCTGTGATTCTGACTTAGACAATAATTTTTCAATGCGTTTTGTCAGCCGCTGGAGATATTCTTCGGTAACATTCTCACTTTCACTCTCGATCGTTGGCAGATGACTACTTATATTTTGAAGCAACGCGGAAAGATCGCCTTTTAGCGAATTTCCTTCATTTGCCCTCATCAGCTCAAGACTGCTAAGGGCTTGCAAGATCGCGTCTTTCACTCCTTGAGTGAAAGCCGCGCTGAGGTCATCTTTCTTTGTCTGCATTGAATTCGGCAGACGCGCGATAACGTTTAGATCCGGTTCGCCGGAAAGCGCATATTCTTCCTTAATTTCCTTTAGTGCGGATAAATAACCCGATATAAGCGGCCGGTTTAATTCGTATGTGATCTCAGAAGTCATTTCATATTGTAAATTTACGTCCACACGACCGCGCGAAAGCCGATCGGAGATCAATTTCTTGATCTCTGATTCAAGCGACTGTAGTTCATTTGAAAGCCGCAGATTTACGTCTAAAAAGCGATTGTTGACGGTTTTTATTTCCGCCGATACCGAAAAGTTATCTCCGAACGCTTCACCGCGTCCAAAGCCAGTCATTGATTTCATAATTTGTATTTAGTTCGTTAGATTGAAACTTTGATGTCGAATATGCCCTTGTAATAACGGAAGCTAAATAATACGACTAAGTAATACAATGTAACAAGTTGTGTAGTTTTAATGACCGAAACGAATCGTTTGCGAAAATGTAGAGTTTATGTATGGACTCAATGCCCATTTTTTGCCTGATTGGTAAGATGAACTCTGTCATGTCTGCACCAGACAGCGACATGAGTGGCTTGGAATCGTTTCTGAATAAGCGATGACTCCCTGCTAGCTGAGAGACTTAAACACCGCCAATAACATCAGGATAAAGATGATCAAACCGATTATCGTTATTACGAGGCAGCCGATCTTTATTTTGCTGTAAGGACGTTCACCCTGCACCTCACCGGTTCTTCCGTTAATAATAATTTGATAGACCTTACTGTTGAATTTATAAGCGCCTGCATATACCGGAACAAGGATATGTTTGAAAGTTATATTCGAATAATCGGTATCTAAAAAGTCGATATGTTGGCGGTCACCGCCAATGTCACCTCTAACATCCTGACGAATAACTCCGTCGGCGTAAACCTGAAACTTTTCATAGCCTTCTTCGAGGCTTACCTGATAAGTCTGCGCCTTATGGCCGGAAAGGTATGCGGGATCATATGACGCCAATGCTTCAAAGTCCCATTTCAAGCGGTCAATATATTTTGGTAAAACTGAAGTGGTCGCTGGAATTGGGACGTCGTCAAAATGTCTGGATACGTCTCCCGATGTCGAATACCAGTTGGTTTTAGTCCGCGTGCCGCGCTGCTCCTTACCGTCCGAATCCGTATAAGTATAGCTTTCCTGATAATCTTCGCCGCGCTGTCCGGTGTAGCTGCTGTCTGTGTCTGCGTCAAACGTCCAATATGG
>JBGTEI010000134.1:0-3093 GCA_041747875.1 Pyrinomonadaceae bacterium
CTACTTCATATCCCGAATCGGCCGAATCAGTTACGGTTTCGTATTCATCTTTCGCATACAATGTCGATGCGGGAACATCAGCTTCAGGCGGTGAGTAATCTGCAAATTCTCCCGTCGCTTCAAAATCCTGCTCGGGCTCAACCGAATCGTCCGATCCTGCGTATTCGCGATCAGCTTCAACTTCCGCATCTGCGCCCGAAATTTTAGGTGCTGCATTTGCCGAAGCCAAAACTTCAACAGTCAATCCTGCAACGCGTACCAATGCTTCCAACGCCTCGACATTTACAAAAGCTTCAGATGTTCCGCGATCGGCATGTAAAACCGCAACGCCTCGTCCTCGGACAACTAACGGGATCGAAAACATATTTACGGGTTCGCCAAAACCCAATTTTTCAAGATACTGTGAATCATCTTCGTGAGTTCCAAAAGCGCTTTCGACAGTCGCTAATGTATTTACTGATTCACTAAGCGATGTCGTCAGTGACATTGGAAAATAAACTTCTTTGACCACTTCCGGATCAGGATGTTCATCAGTTCCAAACACGCGCCAACCTACAAGATGCTTATTTTTTACAATAAAGAATGCGCCTTGCGGTGTGTATTGTGCAGCGTGATGGACCAGTGATTTAAGGATCTCAGACTGTGAATCTTTACTGCTTATTTCGTTTATCGCATCTCGAATATCAGAGAAGTTTGCCGGAGTTTCTTCTTCTTCCCGCATTTCTTCTGCTTCGGCGATCGCTGCCGCAGTAATTCTCGCACCTTCGTCTCGTGCGAGTTTTAGGTGTTCTGATACCGATTCTTTAAAACTTGTCTCAATTTCTCTTTCTTCAGTATGACGCTTTGAAAAGTCTTCAAAAACTTCACTAAGCTGAGAGCGGTGTTTTTCAAATTCCGATTCAATTTTAGATTGAAAATCAGAAACATCCTGCTTCATTTCAGCAAGAACATCCTTGAGATAGTTCTCGAATTCAGCACGTAAACTTTGTTCGAGTTCTTCACTATTCACGTTGTTTTCCTCCGTACATTTTGAACACAGCTCTTGATTAAGGGGGATCGTTTGATGGCTGGCAGTTATGAGTGATTTGTAAATTCTAACCAGATAAGATGACGCTTCTTTGACGTCACTTTAGGAATTATGACTAATTAGGTGCTTTTCTGTCAAGAGTTACTTTTTAAAAGATATTTAACAACTAAAATAATTGCAAATATTTAGCTTCTTTATAAACCCATCAATAACTTCCTGATTCGATGTCAGTCAGATCAAACTACAACTACTTCGAGATTCTCATCAATTTCATCGTGAATCATATTCTCGATCGCCATCAATGTTCCGGTAAGTGAGCTGGGGCAGCTTCCGCAAGCTCCCTGATATCTGATCTTCAGAATATTCTCTTCAAGACTCAAAACTTCAAGCCATCCGCCGTCGCTCGCAAGGTATGGACGGATCCGCTCATCAAGCAATTCATTGATCTCTCCGATCACCGGGTCATCGTTTGCAGCGGCAGCAATTGATCCGCCTACTGCTTTAGCTGCGTCACCATTACCGTTGCCATTTTGCACGGATTCAGCCGCACGTATCGGAACCGCCAAGAGCGGCAACGCCTCATCCCAATCAGTTTCGTCCGTTTTCTCAATGGTAATCATTTTGTCCATGTAAAACACGGAAACCACATTACCAACTTCGAAAATTGACTTCGCCAATTCATCCTCCTTCGCTTCATCGATCGAATCAAAGGAATGTGAACTGCCGTAACTAACCGGCTCTCTTAAAATAAACTTCACCGCATTTGGATTCGGTGTTTCTTGTATATCTGCAATTTTTGGCATCGTTATAAAACCTTATATTATTAATTCAAAAGATAAAGTTTATAATACTTTACTTTTTTGTCAACATTATACCCAATTCCGCCGAAGATTTCAGTATTGGCTTTTTAATTATGTCTGCTTTTGGGTTTTTGAAGTGCGTCAAGCAAAGAAAAGCACGATGAACGATCACCGTGCTCTTCTTCGCTAATTTAAACCGGCCTCTAATCAGCCAATGCTTTTGATGCATTCAATCGGCCTGAATTTTCTACTTTTCCATTCAAAATATCCAGCTTATCGACAGAATTCAATATCTGTTTTCTGAGTTCGGTAACCGTAATATCCGGTTGATTTGAAACGATCAGTGCGGCTACTCCGACAACTTGAGGTGTAGCCATCGAGGTTCCCGATGCTTCGCGATATTGATCATTTAGCCATGTACTCAAAATATCCTTGCCGGGAGCTGCGATATGTACCGTTTTAACTCCGAAGTTAGAAAATGACGCCATGGTATCGCCGCGATCGAGTGCCGCGACACTGATAACATTCGGCAGATCATAATTTGACGGATAATGCGGCCGCTTATCGTTGTCTGTACCGTTGTTTCCGGCTGCAGCGACAAACAAGATCCCATTTTCACCGGCTGCCCGGATAGCATCTTCGAGCGCTTTTGAATAAAGCATCGAACCCCAGCTGGCATTTATGACACGAACATTTACGCCTGCTTTCTTTCGATCGATCGCATAATTGATCGCTTCGATGGCATTTTTTGTCGTACCAAATCCGCCGCTTCCCATAAACTTCAGCGGCATGATCTGAACCTTCCAGTTCACCCCCGAAATTCCCTTTCCATTATTGCCTGAAGCACCAATAATTCCCGCACAATGGGTACCATGCCCATTTTGATCCATCGGATCACCGGAATTTGAATCGGCATTGTAGCCGTGTTCGTCATCGATCACGCCAAGTTCATCATCTTCATAAGCGGGAATGTTGTTCGGTCTGAACCAGATGTTCTCGACCAGATCCTGATGGGCATAATCGACGCCGCTATCGAGTACCGCAACGACGATCTCTTCGCTGCCTTGCGTTTTGAGCCAGGCTTTTAGCGCGCCAATATCGGCATTTTCCTTTCCGCCGTTCTGTCCGCTGTTGCTCAAAGCCCATTGCTCTTCAAACATCGGATCGTTTGGCGCTGAAGCCTGGTCATCGTTCTTTCTTAGAAGCAGATCTTTTGTGGAAGTTGATTCAGCAGGATCGTCTAATCGAATCTCAAAATTTGGTTCA
>JBGTEI010000135.1:0-1663 GCA_041747875.1 Pyrinomonadaceae bacterium
TTTTTGCTATTCTTCCCCAATATCTTCATTCCACACGGCGCTATTTGCCGTAATGTAACTTTTCATCATCTCGATACATTCTTCCGAACCCATATCGATAACCTCGACTCCGTTTTCACGCAGCCAGGCGATCCCACCTTCAAAGGTGACCGATTCTCCAACTATCACGGTTCCGATCTTAAACTGCCTGACGAGTCCCGAACAGTACCAGCACGGAGCAAGAGTCGTTACCATTATTTTGTCGCGATACGAGCGCTGTCTACCCGCTTTTCTAAAGGCGTCGGTTTCACCGTGGATCGACGGATCATTTTCCTGTACGCGGCGGTTATGTCCGCGTCCGAGTAAATTCCCGTCACCGTCAAAAAGTGCGGCACCGATCGGGATCCCGCCTTCAGATAAACCTAACTTAGCTTCCTCGATCGCAAGGTCGAGCAGCTTTTTATGATCAATATTTTCGTTCATACTACAATTCTCAATTAGGAACTTGAAAATCACAAACTGAAACTCGAAAATAAGCTATGTCTCAAAATTTCGAACCGGGTGACTTTCTCATTTTTCAGATCGAAGCAGCCTACGGACTTCTCCGTCTTCTGGCGATCGAGGAAATGGAAGACGACAGGATTTGGCACCTCGCAGCGTATGAAGATATGTTTTTAGATATCGATATGGCAGACGCCGCTCTCGCAAACCCCGATTCTTTGAAGATCAGCATGCCGCACGCCGCACTCACAAACCGCGCGTTTGAAGCTACGCAAACAGCGAGGATGTCGAATAGCCCCTTGAGTGAAAATGATCTCGTAGGATATCAAAAGTGGAAAAACGATCCTGATCGTGAGATCTCTGACCGTACGGTTCGCCTGCTGTTAGGACTCCGTTGAGCGCTTAACTTCTTCTTTCAGAAGATTTGTAGTGTTTTCCGTGACGCTTGCGGGAACAACATTTTCAAAGTCTGCTTCCGGCAATAATTCATTTGTCGGTCTTGATTCAACGGCATCGGATTGATCCCGAATATCAGCGACATTTACGAAGTCCTGCGGTTTCTCTAATTGCTTCTTTAGCATCAGCGTCCGGATAAACACCTGAGCTTGCCATGCAAACATTGCGGTTAAGAATCCGGCTACAACATAGATTATTACGGGGGTTCCTTCCTTTCCGAGAAACATCAAATACAAAATCATAGCAAGCGTGAGACTAACAATACCCGACATTAAACTCATCACCGTATTTGCTTTGAGATGATCCTCCGGAGTTGTTATTTTCTTAGCTGCTTTTTCAAAATCGGGCAGGAAGGAACCGCATTGCCGGCAGTAGGTCTCCATCGTTTGGTCAGCTTTTCCGCAATTTGGACAGAACATAGAGTTTTCGTTTGTAATTTCGTGCGTGAATTGATTAACGGGTTTCTATTTTAATAAGTTCAATCTTTGCTTCTTCGGTCAAGTTCTTTGTTGATCAGATCGAGTTCCCGCCCCACCTGACCGGCAACCGAGGTGTTTTCCTTTGCGCGGCGTATCAAGTACGGAACCGTATCTTTAACCGGACCGTATGGTACATACTTTGAAACGTTGTAATCATTGTCCGCCAAAACATACGAAAGATTATCGCTCATTCCATAAAGCTGCGAAAAATAAACGTGCGGATGATTATGCGCGATGCCTTTTTCTTC
>JBGTEI010000136.1:0-2135 GCA_041747875.1 Pyrinomonadaceae bacterium
GGTCCGAGAAATATTTACACAGAACAGAATTCCTTGATAAACTCCGGACATTCTCAAGTATTTCGCGTGAGGAACACGCGTGCGGGCAGGGATGCCCGCGCTCCCAGTCCCTGCCCGCAACATCGCTTGCGATGTAATATCTCAATGATGCTCGATCGCGGTCCGAGAAATATTTACACAGAACAGAATTCCTTGATACGATCCAAACTTACTCAAATATTTCGCGTGTAGGAAACACGCGTGCGGGCAGGGATGCCCG
Organism: Pyrinomonadaceae bacterium; assembly: GCA_041747875.1. Classification (GTDB taxonomy): domain Bacteria; phylum Acidobacteriota; class Blastocatellia; order Pyrinomonadales; family Pyrinomonadaceae; genus Aridibacter. The sequence goes on from JBGTEI010000136.1 coordinate 260, forward strand.
CGCTCCAGTTCGCGCTCCAGCCACGCTTGCCTCTCGCCCTTCACGCTTGTAATCTCATATTCATGCAAAAAACCGACCAATCCGTCACCGCCGAAATAAATCTCTATTACGACCTTTTCGTCCCCGAAACGGCCGAACCAAACGCGCCGCTACTCATCACCGTTCACGGCTACGCCGCCCACAAAGACTACATGATGCGCGAAGCAAAACTCGTCGCACCGGAGAATTTTGTCATCGCCTCGCTCCAGGCGCCGAATAAATTCTTTCGTGAAGGTAAAGACGGTTCATACAAACTAGCTTTCGGTTGGCTGAGCGAATTCAAGCCTGAAGAATCCGTAGCAATACACCACAAATTTGTCAGCGATGTGATCGATAAACTCTCAGAAGACAACACGATCGATAGCGACCGCGTTTACATGCACGGATTTTCACAAGCCTGCGCGCTAAATTTTCGTTATGCGTTCACAAATCCAAACGCGTTAAAAGGCATTATCGGAATCTGCGGCGGGATCCCGTCCGATCTCGATACAAGCGAGAAATACTCACCAACCGAAGCGGAAGTTTTGTACGTTCACGGAGACGATGATGTGTTTTATACTCAGGAGAAATTTGAAGGATATAAATCGAAACTCAAAGCATATTTGCCAAACTGCGAAGTTGAAAAATACACGGGCGGACACGAAATAACGCAGGAAATGCGAAAGGATATAAAAACCTGGCTCGAAACGAGAAAATAGATACCGTCTTGAAAATCAACCGTGAAACGCCAGGTTTGGGTCAAACGCGGTTTGGTTTTTCAGGACACCGAATGCGATGTGCAGCAATTTTCTGATCGATGCACAGACTATTTGTTTTCCTGATTTCCCGTTTGTCGCCAAACGTTTGGCAAAGTCTTTGATAACTTTATTATGTTGTACGGCAACGATTGCCGGAAAGTACATACGTTTCCGCAGACGTGAGCTACCCATTTTCGAGAGCCGGCTGAATTTCAGGGTCGTGCCGGATTGACTTTGCTTAGGTGTAACGCCTGCGAATGCGGCGACCTCGCGAGCTGTCTCAAAGCGCTCGAAGTCGACCTCGCCGAGAAGCATGCGAGTTGTCTTTTCGCCGATTCCGGGTATTGATTTTAATAATTCGCTTTTATTCTTAAGTTCAGGATCCTGATCGATATGATCTTTGATTTGTTTTTCCAGACTTTGGATCTCTTTTTCAAATGTCTTGATGATCCGTTTAACACTTGATCTCGCGTCTTTTGGTGTTACATCAAGTCGGTTTTTCTCCATCCGAAGCATTTCCTCAAGCGTCTCGATTCTTCTCGAGAGAGCTTGGATCTTGCTCAATTGGGGTGATGGCGGAAACCATTGCTTGGGGTTTCGGCCAAGACAGAAATCGGCTATCAAACGGGCATCCGCCTTGTCGGTTTTGTTGCGACGCAATGCTGAAACACCGTAAGCTTTTACGCGGACCGGATTAACGATTGACACAACATGACCCGCATCGTGCATAGAGTGAGCGACTAAATCGCCGTAAACACCCGTTGATTCAAGACATACATGAACAGATTCACGATGAAGTGTTTCGAGCCAAGCGATAAGAAGTTTGCAGCCGGAAGCAGTATTATCAAACTTCTTATCCACGGTTTTGTCGTTGAAAAGTAAAGCCACATCAAGCTTTCGTTTTGAAACGTCTATACCTAAAATGCTTTTTGACATAATAAACTCCTAAACTATGTTCCAACGGTCAACCTTGTAATATGCAGACTCAGAAGGTCTTAAGATACCGTCCGACCTGAATGGAACATTCAAAACAGGAAAAGAGGTCTCATCTATTTTTCAGACTCGAAGTCTCAGCCCCGCGACAGACTCATCTTTTCCGA
>JBGTEI010000137.1:0-6898 GCA_041747875.1 Pyrinomonadaceae bacterium
GCGATTCGCGGTCGCTGCGTTAAACCCCTTCTGAAATTACCCCGCACTTTTCCAATGCTCCGCCAATCTCTTTCGGCCTTCGCGTTTTTGCTCGTAATCCGGCATACGCTTACATAAGCTTTCGAGATTTCCGAAAAAATCGGGTTCTCTAAAAATTTCGCGAACTCCCGCCAAAAACGGTTCGATCTTGGCATATACAAAGATATGTTCACCATTCGCATCGAGAAACAACTTCTCGTCTATTGCCCCGTTTAGAACAAAGCTGGCTGCCATATCCCAATATGAAACGACCATTCGAAAATTCGCGCTCGCTCGTTCGCCGTCACGATAGAGGTTAATGATATCCATCGCAGATTCGGGCGAAAGTTCCGTAAAATACCAGCCCCGCGGGCCTTTCGCATTTCAGGATCCCGCCTTAGTTCGTAGAGCTTCAGCAGCGCCATAATTCCTGTATCGTTATCCAGTTACGTTTCCTTTTTTCGCAGCAATTATTAATTTAGAAACCAATTTTTGAAGCGGAGCATTTGTATGCTTCCTGCAAAACTCAAAATTTCTCTTTGCAGCATAGAGCGTTTTCCCCGACAAAAGAAATGCCTTTTCAAAAGCAACTTCCGCCAGTCTTAGATCGCCTTCCATCGCCATGATCACGCCGACATTATTGACCGCCTCTGATCTTCGAAAGCCTTCAATTTTCGCCGATATTAGAAAAGCCTCTTTCGCTTTTGATAATGAACTTTCATTAAGATAGATCATTCCCATTTCAAACCAGGCCTCACCGTGTTTTTTGTCGTTTCGCAAAACAATTCGGAGAGTCTTTTTAGCCTCCGAAAATTTTCCGAGTTCGATCTGAGCTAACGACAGAGCAAAATACTTCTTATTGTCTTCGGCTGGGTCGATAATGATCGCTTTTGATAAATATCTTTCCGCACGCGGGAAATCGCCTAGTTTGTAAAAGCAAACTCCGATGTTGTAATCGATTTTGCTAATAAAGCCTTTTAATCCCGCGCCGCTGCTTGCTTCGGCGATCTGAAGTGCTTTCTCGTATGACAAGATCGCATTCTCATAATCACGCATCGAAACATGCTCCGCTGCAGTTTTGAAATGTCTTTCGGCAAGATCAATTTGCGCATTAACAGCTGCGGCAAAAACCATTGAAACTAAAACCATTGATAAAAAATAACGCATATCTTAAAACCTCCGTGAATTCTTTGACCACGTGAAGTTTAAAAAATAACGTGTCTATAAATCTTACGCGTTATTGCTGTTTTGTTTTGAAATTGCGCAATTGGACTAAGCAAGTTTCAGTTGGCGCCAATTTCGCGGAGTAAGCTTTGTAAATTTGCGGAAAAGCGTCGTGAAATGACTTTGGTTCTTAAATCCGGTTTGGAATCCGACCTCGACGATCGGAAGGTCTTTATTTGCCAACAAAATTTTGGCGCGCTCGACACGCTGGTGCATGAGAAAATTCTGCGGCGTCATCCCGGTCGCTTTACGAAACTCGCGCGAGAAGTGAAACCGGCTAAGATCTGCAGTTTCGGCAAGCTCGGCAAGCGTCAGATTCCGGTCGAGATTCGCGACCATATATTCTTCTACGCGTCGAAGCTTAAATCCTGAGAGTCCGCCTTTTATTTCACTAACGGAAAATTTCGCTGTCGTATAATTTTTCAGGAGATGAATGATCAATGACTGTGATAAGGTGTCAGCGTAAAGCTGATCCGTCTTCCCGTCTGCACATATCTCGTCAAGCATGGTCAACGCGATCTGCTGGATCAGCATATCTTCTTTTCCATAAACCGAATCAACTTCAAATCCCGTCGGGAATTGATTTTCGAGAGCAACTTGTTCGACAAATTCGGGTTTGATAACTACCGCCAGATTTTCAACCCGGTCATCCCAACGCGCCTTCATCGGTTGCCCCGACGGCGTCAAACACAGATTTCCCGGAGCGGAATAATGGACATTCGATTTTCCATTCGGACTCTGTTTTTCAACGCGCAAGTTTCCGGCTAAAGTGATGTTGAATTCGTGGGATTTTTGAACGGTTTCGAGAAGTTCGCCTGCCAATACATCGTGATGAACGATCTTTAGACCTTGCCAGTTCGCGCTTCTTTTGAACAGAACGGGCGTTTGATTGTCTTTGATATTCCAGACAATGTCCATAATTCTTTTTAATTTGTTTCCGGGAAAAAAGCAAACGATCCGGACCCGAGAAAAAATTTATTACAGCACAATATCTGAACACAAGACCCCGTCGACACTCGTGTAATTTAAATTCACTTCGGAGAAACGATCCGTCTCATTGCAGTACGAAAGGCATGTATCAAAGGGCTTTGAATAAATATGAAGACTAACGGCGCGGTCATTAAATTCGGGAAGATTTAGTATCTGGTGAACAGGTTGTTCGAGTTCGATCTTCGAAGCAAGGCAATCCGAAAGATCAAATCGATCGGTCTTTTCCAATTTACAATAACCCTGAGATTCAACGATGTCGACGATTCGAAAATTTTGCCCTCGAAGGGTTCCAAACGGCACGGTCATCCAACACATCTGATCAGCATGATTATGAATTCTCGAAGACTGACCCTTCTCCCAGCAAAGTGCCATCATCTCAAACCGATGGTCCTTAAAGATCAGATTTCGTGTATAAAAACGTTCGCTCCAGTGAAAATACTTCGATATCGAATCAATATCGATCGGATTCGCGGCCAGGTACCGATAAACCGGATCGCAGTGAAAATCGCTGTCCGGAATCTCGCAAAGCCCTTCGATAAGCTTGTTAATTTTTATCGTTTTCATATTCATTTGAGAATAAGATTAGCACAACAATGTCGAGAATTTAAACGAGGTATAAGCGATTCGAATAGTCAGTATTTTTGCTAATACCTCGGTCCGTGTCCGCTCTGTTATCGATGATTCTATTTTGATTCTTTAAGGAATTTCACAAACTCCTCCGGATTACGCGTGAGCCCGGGAAAGGTCGCCGTCGGTTTTCCGCTTGAATCAAATATCGCATAAAAAGGAAGCGCTACGGTTTTAAAGGTTCTTTCCTGAAACTGCTGCTGTTTGTAGTAGATATCGCCGTCTCCATCCGTATAAAGACTAACCAGAACGTATTTCTCCATTTCATGTTTTACTTCAGGAACCGGGAACATATTAGCCTCCATCCAACGGCAATTTGTACAGGTGTATCCCGTAAAATCTACAAATACTTTCTTGTTTTCGACCTTTGCTTTCATCAACGCTTTTTCAAGATCGTTCTTTATCCATTCGAGTTCGGCATCTTTGTTGCCCAAAACATTTAGCCTCGAATGAGCATTTTTTGGCGGCAGGAATGATTCAAGTTCACCAAGTTTTAACCCTAAGATCCCGGTGACCAGGTAAATTCCCAAGCCAAAAGATGCGACCGCCAGCAAAATCCTGACAGGCGTAATTTTCTTGACCGGAGAATCGAGCTTGAACTTAAATGCTCCCAAAACATATAGCCCGATCGCGATCGCGATCAAAACCCATATAACCAATACGACTTCGCGCGAAAAGATCGTACCGTAATTCATCGAATCGGCCGAACGCTTAAAGATCGATGTCCACACCACATCGACATTCGACAAGAACTTCATCGCCGCTGCAATTTCGAGAAATCCCATGACCACTTTTACAGAATTTAACCAACCGCCGGATTTAGGAAGTTGTGAAACAAGCTGCGGTGCGAGTGCGAGAACGAAAAACGGCAGAGCAAAAACGGTCGAAAATGCAAGCATTCCCAACAGCGGCAACTGCCAGTCACCCTGAGAAGTTGAAACCAGTATTGTTCCGACAAAAGGAGATGTACACGTAAACGATGTGATCGTAAACGTCAGACCCATCAAAAGTGCTCCAAGATACGCACTTCCCTCGCCTTCCTTTGTACGCGTGATCTTGTCGAGCTTATTCAAAATGCTGCTCGGAACCGCGATCTCATAAAACCCGAATAAGTTAAATGCAAAAAACAGAAATACCGCTGCGATACCGATGTTTACCCACGGATTCGCGGCAAATAAGTTAATCCCCGCCGCTCCAACAAAAAACGCCAGAAGCATTCCAAGAAGTGTAAATGTCGCAATTATTCCGACAGAATAAACCATTGCGAGTTTAAGCGACTTTGCGCGGCTTCCGGCAGAATTCTTTGTAAAATATGAGACCGTGATCGGAATCATCGGGAATACGCACGGCGTTAAAAGCGATAGCGCTCCGAGTGAGATCGCAAGCCAGATAAATGACCAGATCGGTTGATTCGTCGTATCATCTCCGAAATTTGTGATCAGATCGGATTCGTTCGTCGTATCTGAAGAACCAATTTTGCGAACATCTTCAAAACCACTATAGGTAACCCGCAAAGTCTTCGGCGGAAGGCAAAGCCGGTCATTACAGAGTTGAAACCGTACATCGACGGCAAGCTCGTTTCCGTTTACGTCGTTTTGAGATTTCAGAGGAACAGTAAATTCTGCATTATCCTTAAAATAGCTTGTCTCGATCTCAAAGTTTGGATCGAATTCTGTGATCGGTTTTGGAGTAGAAAGTTCGCCGCTCAATTCAAAACCCGAGCCTTCCGGGAGTTTTATCGTTGTCGCTATCGGTCCGCCTTTTGGCTGTTTTAATGAATATAAATGCCAGCCCGCTTCTACTTCGGCGAGGAGTTTTGCTTCAAATGTTTCGCCCGATCTAAGACTTTTCTCTTTTGAATCCGATTCCAGACGCCACTTCGTCGGGCTTTGCGCAAATACATTTAACGACCCGATCAATATGATCACGGCAAGAGCGAAAATTGTTTTTTGCACGTTGTTTCGATTCATAAATAGTTTCCAAAAAAATTTTACCATTCTAATAGTCAAACTCTCTAACCTTCTTATTTTGCCTTTCAAGTACGTTCTCATTTATACTTTACATTCGAACTTTTTCATCTGTTCTAATTAAGTGATTTACGCCTGTGTTTATTCCAAAGCGGTGTAAATAGGGAGAATAATTTTGGCAACTACGACAACACAAAAAAAGAATTCAAAGGCCGCTTCAAAAAACGGCGCCGGCGAGAAACCGGAGGTAACTGACATCGTAGACCTCGAGGAAGCAAAAGCCGAATATCAAAAACGCAGAAAATCGCAAATTTCAGCGATCAAGAAGCTGGATAAAGAAGTATTGAGAGAAATGCTCTATCAGATGGTATTGGGTAGGGTTTTTGAACAAAAAGCTGCGGAAATGTATCGCATCGGCAAGATAGGCGGTTTCTGTCACCTGTATATTGGTCAGGAGGCGATTTCGGTCGGCACGCAACTTGTACTCGATGAACGGGATCAGGTTATAACGTCTTATCGCGACCACGTTCAGGCGATGGTTCAGGGAATACCGCCGGAAGAGGTGATGGCCGAGTTATACGGAAAAGCGGGCGGAAACGTTGGCGGGATGGGCGGTTCGATGCATATGTTCTCAAAGGAGAAGAACTTCTTTGGCGGACACGGGATCGTTGGCGGACAGATAGGAGTTGGAACAGGAATGGCGTTTGCCCAAAAATATAAGGAAACCGGCGGAGTAACGCTTTGTTTCTTCGGCGAAGCCGCTGTAAATCAGGGTATCTTCCATGAATCTTTAAATATGGCGGAACTCTGGGACTTGCCGATCATCTATATTTGTGAAAACAACCGCTACGGCATGGGAACTTCGCAGGAACGCGCAATGTCGATCTCAAGTATTGCCAAGAAAGCGGAAGGATACGGAATGGCGGGTGAATTTGTCGACGGGATGGATGTAATGGCCGTCCGCGATGCAGCGGAGCGCGCAATAAAGCTTGCAAGAGAAGATTCCCGCCCGACGCTTTTGGAAATTCGTGCATATCGATTTATGGGACACTCGATGAGCGACCCTGGAAAATATCGTACAACCGAAGAAATAAAGAAATATCAGGAACGCGATCCGATCGCACTTTTCCAGGATTCGCTAAGAGACGCAAAAGTCTTTTCGGACGAAGATTTCGACGAGATTCTTGAGAAAGCAAAAGCAAAAACTGCGGAGGCAGTGGAATTCTCGGAAAACAGTCCATATCCGGATGAGGCGGAATTATTTACGCATGTTTTTGCTTGAGTTGTAGGGGCATGGTCTTGTGCCTGCCCATGAGCCCAAAGGCGAAAATCGCATAATGATTCGCGCCCCAGTTTCAGTTTGAAAACGGTAGTTTCTTACAATTTTCGCGTCATTTGACGCGTGGGCGAGGACAAGCCATCGCCCCTACAATTAATATCTATGGCAGAACTAACGATCCGCGATGCTTTGAATGAAGCGCTTCGCGAAGAACTTTTAAGAGACGAAAATGTATTCATCATGGGCGAAGAAGTTGCTGAATATGATGGCGCATATAAAGTTACACGCGGACTATGGAAAGAATTCGGCGACAAACGCGTTATTGATACACCGATCACCGAGCTTGGATTTGCTGCAGTCGGTGTCGGAGCGGCAATGGCTGGCTTGCGGCCCGTGGTCGAATTTATGACGATGAACTTCTCCGTTCTGGCGTCGGATCAGATCATAAACCACGCCGCAAAGATGTATTACATGTCCGGCGGGCAGTTTAATGTACCGATCGTCTTTCGCGGGCCAAATGGTTCGGCATATCAGGTTTCATCGCAGCACTCGCAGGCGTTTGAGGCGTTTTATGCTAATTTTCCGGGTTTGAAGGTTGTCATGCCTTCCACGGCTGCCGACGCCAAAGGCTTGCTGAAATCGGCGATCCGAGACAACAACCCCGTGATGTTTCTCGAACAGGAACGCATGTACGGTCTAAAGGGCGAAGTACCCGAGGACGACGATTTTACCATCCCGCTGGGCGTTGCGGACGTAAAGCGTGAAGGTACGGACTGCACCATCGTCGCACGCT
>JBGTEI010000138.1:0-2111 GCA_041747875.1 Pyrinomonadaceae bacterium
TGACATCCAACTCAACAATTTTGACTCCGGAAATCGTTGGCGACGAGCATTACAATACCGCCCAGCGCGTTAAAGAGATCCTACAGCGATACAAAGACCTTCAGGATATCATCGCGATCCTCGGTCTCGACGAATTGAGTGAAGATGATAAATTGACGGTTTCCAGAGCGAGAAAGGTTCAAAGATTCTTCTCGCAGCCGTTCTTTGTCGGAGAGCAGTTTACCGGTATTCCAGGAAAGTACGTGAAAGTTGAAGATACGATCAAGGGATTCCGCGAAATTATCGAAGGAAACTGTGACGAGATGCCTGAGCAGGCGTTTTACATGGTTGGAACCATTGATGAAGCTCGTGAAAAAGCCAAGAAAATGGCAGCTTCTGCATAGTAAAAAGCGGACGAAAATTGAGTAATTCGAAGTTTCGTCCGCAGCATTAAACTTATGATCAATCTGCAAATTGTAACACCGGAACGCAAAGTAGTGGACGAGGAAGTCGACTCCGTAAATGTTCCGACGGGAAACGGCGAAATTGGGATACTGGGAAAACACGCTCCGCTTATTTCGACTTTGAAACCCGGGATACTCAAATATTCAAAAGGCGGAAACTCGGAAGAATTGGTTGTTTCCGGCGGCTTTGTAGAAGTGAGCGATGATAGAGTGTCGATCCTTGCTGACATTGCGGAAAGCTCGGACGAAATAGATATTGAAAGCGCTAAGCTTGAACGTGACGAAACCACTAAGATCCTGGGTGATTGGAAAGGTACGGAAGAAGAGTTTGAAGTGGAACTCGAAAAACTCGGAAAAGCGCAGGCTCGATTACTGCTGGGTTCGAGACGCTAAATCGTTTCCGTCAATTTAACTTTCAAAAGGAATCGAAGATAAGATCTTTAACCCGACGGCATTCCAAAGGGAATATTCCGCTCACCTTACGGCGGCGCTTTTTTTAATGCGGCGCGGCGGTGACTACGCCGAGGAAGGCGTTTCGCTTGGACTCCTTTACTCAAATGGCGATAAGCTATGCGTAAACAGAAAAGGCATTCGCGCGCGTCTTAAAAACAATTATCGATTAACCAGAGAAACACCGGGCAGATTGTTGAATGAATGCTCAAATCCGAAGATCCGCTCACCTCGAAAAAAACTATTCGGAATATTTTAGATGAAAATCTCGATAAAAACTCCTCTTGCAGAACTTCACAAGTATAAAATTGGCAAACTGTCTGCTGCTATGTCTCGTAAACTTTCCGCCGCCGTCTCGACGCACGCGAATAAGTCTGACCTTTCCGACGTTATCGTCGAAGACCTTTTGAACTATTTTCCGACGCGGTATGAAGATCGATCGAATATGATGCCGATCGAAGAATTATATGACGGGCTTGAAGCGTCAGTAGAATTGTATGCGCGGGTTTCGGGCGGGTTTCGGGTTGGAAAAAACCGTTCACGCAATGCACCGCCGCTTTTTATTTTCGAGATCACCGGAAGCGATTTCGAAAGGCAAAAAAAACCGGTCGTAGTCTGGTGGTTTTTGTCAGGAAAGAGCGCACATCAGATAGTCAGTTACTGGAAGGCAAAGTTTGAAACCGGAACCCGTTTTGTAGCCTACGGAAAGTGGGAATGGGATTCTCGGCGAAATACGTTTGCGTTAAAGATCACAAAACCAAACGAAGAGTTGGAAATCCTTCCAGGCGGCGGAGATCCGGACAATTTTGGGCTGCTAAAGAGTGTTGCCGATCAGTCGACAGCGTTTGAAGACGCAAAAGTCGATCCTAAAAGCGCGGAAAAAAAATCTTCTGATGAGAACAAGGATATTGATGAGGACAATGAAACACCGGAACTTGCGATGGTTCACGTTGGCCGCCGTGTTCCCGTTTATAGAAAACTCGGACCGTTTCAAACGAAACGATTGCGGGAGATAATTTTCAGCACAATTCAAAATTTGGACGGTTCGACGGTCAGTGATCCGTTTCCTAATGATCTACAGGACCGGCAGGGACTTATCTCACGGAAAGATGCGATCGGGCAAATACATTTTCCGCCGGAAAATTCTGATCTGATCGAATACGCCGCAGCGAGGAGTGACGCCCACAAACGATTGATATTTGAAGAGTTCTTCTGGGT
>JBGTEI010000139.1:0-2701 GCA_041747875.1 Pyrinomonadaceae bacterium
TGACATTGGGCTTTGTAAAGTCCGTGTTATGTCTAATAATCCGGAAAAACTTCAGGCACTTCGCGACGCAGGCTTAAGGATCGTCGAAAGGGTTCCGATCGAGGTGGAAGCACAAGAACCGGCAGCTCATTATATGAGAACAAAGAAAGAAAAAATGGGGCATTTACTGGACGTAGAATAGGATTCTCTGTCGCGTACAAATGCAATCGACCCAAACCGAGGAAATCAAATGAAAAACTTTAGATTTAGACATACGGTTATTTTCGCAATTCTAGTTTCGGTTTTATTTATTTCGCCGGGTTTCGCTCAGGTTGGAAGTTCAATTAACGGATTTGTTTTCGATTCTGAAAGAAGGCCTATTCCTCGGGTCCGTATTGAGTTAATGGATGAGCTCGGAAGGGTTCTTCACCGCGTAGTTTCAGACGGATCCGGTAGGTACACTTTCCGCGGGCTTTCATCCGGCAGATTTGCCGTAAAAGTTTTACCTCTTGGTACAAGTTATGACGCTCAAACAAAAGATGTGGAAATTGCCGGCGTTGGTGTAACAGGTCGATCTCTCGCCGACAATGTGCAATTAGACTTTTACCTTCAAATGGACAGGCGGAAAGAAAATGCCGTAAATGAAGTGATATTTGCACAGGACGTTCCAAGCGCCGCCAAGGAAGCATACAAAAAGGCAGTAGAAAACATCGACAACGACAAATTGAGTACAGGAATAGCGGGATTAAGTGAATCGCTAAAATTGTTCCCAACTTACTTTGCAGCACTTGAAAAACTTGGTCTCGCGTACAATAAGGAACAGAAGTTTGAAGACGCATTAGAAATCTTTTCTCGGGCGATCGTGGTAAATGATAAGAGCTTTACTTGCTGGTACGGAAGTGGATATGCAAATTACGCATTGGGCAGGTGGGACGCGGCAGTTGAGAATATTCTTAAAGCAACTGCATTGAATTCGAATTCTATGGAAGCACAATTGCTTTTAGGTATTTCACAACGTCAAGTCAGACAATATAAAGAGGCAGAGGTTTCATTGGTCAAAGCGAAAGAACTCTCCGGTGGTAAAGTTGCGGACATTCATTGGAATTTGGCGCTTTTGTACGCTCACAATTTGAAAAGATATAAGGACGCTTCAAAGGAACTTGAACTGTATTTAAAAGCGGATCCTGAAATTCCAAATAAAGACGCTATAAAGAAATTGATCGCTGACTTTAAGAATAAAAAGTAGATCTGCATTATTTTTCCGTGCTTGAGATCGACCAGAAACTGATATTACTTCTGGATCCATCGTGCCCCAACGAGATCCTGATTTGGTCCGAAATCGAGAGTTGGAGTTCCTTATTCAGGGATCGCATTGGAGGCATCAAGAAGCCCCGTCATCCGATGCGACCAAAATGTCTTCGCCTTCTTTATATACAATAAACGGCGACCGCGCGACAAAACTTCTTCCTACCCTTTATATTCAGACCAATAACATTACAAACGGTGTGAGATTTCCGTAGCGTCTCCGAGCCCGATCGCTTAATGAGTTGTATTCGGCTTTACAAACGAAGGGTTTACCCTGGTTCATTCCATAAACCGATCTTTCATCTAAACTGTGATCGTAAGTTTCGCAGTATCTGACATCGAGGTCCCGTATGTCTATTCGGCGTGTATGATGCAGTCTGAGTAATTCGCACGGCAGTCGTAAATCGAAAGTAAATCGTAAGTTGGATATAACTGAATATCGCAAAAAACTCGAAGATATTGGATCGCCGGTACGCACGATTCTTGATCGGTCTCAATTTAGGTGAAAAAATATTCAGTCAAACACTCGTTATTTGGAATAGTTTATATTACAATAAAAAATGAATGACCATTCACTCAGTTTTATTTAACGAGGATAGATTATGAAAGAAGCAGTAATTGTATCGGCTGTACGAACGGCTGTTGGGAAAGCTCCAAAAGGGACTTTGAAGAATACGCGGCCTGATGATCTGGGCGCGACAGCGATCAAAGAAGCTGTAAGAAGAGCCGAAGGTTTGGAAGGCGCGATGGTCGATGACGTGATCATGGGATGTGCATTTCCGGAAGCCGAGCAAGGAATGAACGTAGCGCGGACTGCGGCGATCGAGGCGGGATTGCCGGTTGAAGTTTCGGCGATGACGGTTAACCGGTATTGTTCATCGGGACTGCAAACGATAGCGATCGCAGCCGACAGAATTCGAACGGGCGGCGCGGATGTTATTGTTGCGGGCGGATTAGAAACGATGTCGATGATCCCGATGGGCGGAAATGTGATACGCCCGAATCCGGCGATCGTAGATAATTATCCTGACTATTATTTGAATATGGGATTGACTGCCGAGGCTTTGGCGAATAAATACGAAATTTCGCGCGAGCAGCAGGATCACTTTTCGCTGAATTCGCACCTCAAAGCGGCGGCGGCGATAAAGGAAGGAAAATTTAAGGATGAGATCGTGGCGCAAACCGTTTATGTTGACGAAGTGGATGAAAACGGACGCGCGAGACGAAAAGAAGTTGTTTTTGATCAGGATGAAGGTGTTCGTTTTGATGCGACGATCGAGGGTTTGCAAAAACTTCGCCCGGTGTTTCACGCAAAAGGAAGCGTGACGGCTGGAAGTTCATCGCAAATGTCTGACGGAGCGGCGGCAACTGTTGTAATGTCTGCCGATAAAGCTTTGGAATTGGGGATCAAACCATT
>JBGTEI010000140.1:0-5814 GCA_041747875.1 Pyrinomonadaceae bacterium
AAAACCGATCTCGCAGATCCCGCCTTCGATCCCGATAAATTCACTGCTTTCGACAGTTCCTTTCTCAACGAGTGCAGATCCTTCCTGATAAACAGGGAAGATCGGGTTTACTCCGAACGTATATTTCAGATCGGTGATTAATAGTTCCTGATGCTGCTGCTCATGATTTATTCCGAGAATGGTAAGTTCCCGAACTTCTTCGCCCGGATCGCGGTTGAGCAAATCGCGCATGTTTTCGTCGATATGTTTTCTATATTCGTAAACTTCGCCTACTGTAGGCCGCGCCAGATCGCCGCGTTTATGGCGCAGCGTTCTTTCTCCGATAGTGTTGTAATAGCTGTTAAATAAGAAACCAAATCCCGGACGGAACTCTTCGTAGTCCGGCGAAAATTTCTTCAGGATCATTTCCTCAAAGAACCATGTCGTGTGTGCAATATTCCATTTAGCAGGCGAGACATCCTCGATGGGTTGAGGAACGTAATCTTCGATCTCGAGAGGTTCGCAAATAGCTTCAGTATGATTTCTAACCTGCGTAAACGAAGTCGCCAAATCAACTGCTGCCAGCTCCTGCTGATGTTTTCGTCTCATTTTTTAATTAGAACAAAAATCCAAACAAAGACAAAGAAGCTTTTTGGTTTTTAGTTTTGGGAATTGATCGGCGGGGAGGGTGAGTCGGATTTCGAGTAATTCACCGCTGCAAAAACTTTCCTCAAGGCCTCTTCGCAAATCTCCGCAAGATAATAATCGCTCGAACGCAAAAGCGGCTGGAGAACCGGGATCGCACTTTTATCGCCGATCTCGCCCAAAGCAAATGCGGCTTCGCGTATTAGGTCGTTTGTTTCTTTCTTCGACTCAATCACGCGGGACAGAACAAGGTTTGCATTTCCAAATACCGGAATCGCTTCAGTCAGGACGGGATATTTCGGTTTACCGATCCTCTTATATTTTTCAGGCAAAAAGCTTTCGGGTGTGGTTGACGTTGGAGTTTGGTGCTGAATAAATTGAGCGATCTTTCCGATCGATCGCGCGGCTGCGCGTCTTAAGAAGTCGGTACCATCTTTTTGTTTTTTTGAAACAATATCGGTCAATTCTGGAACCGCTGAAACATCGCCAATTTCGCCAAGTGCCACAGCGCATGCGGTCTTCACTTCCATTTCTCTGTCGCCTGAAAGATTTACAATGAGTTTCCGGACGGCCGAATTACTTCCGACTTTTCCAAGCGCATATGCAGCTTCTCTTCGAACGAAGACAGACTTGTCGTCAAGAAGCGGAAGCAAAACTTGAACGGCTTCTTCCCGGGGAAGGAAAATAACCGAACCGGCAGCTGTCGCGCGAACAACTTCTGAAATGTCCCGGAGCGCCGGAATTGCCGCGCGGGAGGCGGATTCCGATTCAATATTGCGCAGGTCCCGAAGCGTGTTTCGTTTTACTTCGATCTCGCCGAATTGCAGTCGGTCGGAAAAAACCTGCAGTTCATCCTGAGTTTGCGCCGACAAACCCGCGAAAGTACTTAAAAAAAACAACAATGCGGCTGCAGCTCGGGCAATACATTTTATTTTCGGTCTGCTGCCGGAATTTTGATTCATAAAATCATTGATCCTTTCAAACAAAAATCCTACGTTAAACGTTCGGTAGCATTGATTCGCATCCGCTCCCAGTTAAAAACCTGTCGCGCCCGTTTGTTTTCGTATGCAGCGGAAAGCGACGCGATCAGATCGTCGTTTTTGTAATTTTCGATTGAAATGGATTTTTTTGCGGTTGTAACTTCGGAGATAAAACTGGTCTTTCGTTTCGCGTTGGAATCGGGACTCCCAATTTCGTCAATAATATCTTGATCTATTTGCTCTATCATCGTTTTTTGACCTCCCATATGGTGGACAGTCAAAACGATAGATCACAACTTCATCTCTTGACTGTCTTTAGGATAAATTTTCTCATTCTTAAATCTATTTTGTTGAACTCCAGCAACCAATAAGATCGAAATGCTTTAAAATACTATCATAATATAGCTGTTTGGTGAAGAAGTTTGCTAGACAAACGCCCGCTAATTCTACTAAACTGACGAACATGCATTTTTTGAAAAACAAACTCCTCCTTACATAGCCACTCGTTAAATTTATTTTGACGCGGTGGCAGACTTGTTTTCGCAATTCCAACTACAATTCAGAATCTTAAAATCGGCTAGATAGAATACTATTTATCCGTTAAACTTACCTTTTTGTTTGAAGCGAAAGGGATTTTTGAGGACCAATGGACGAGAAATATTTTGCACAAAAGATCGAAAGAAAGTGGCAGAGGCTGTGGCGTGAGCGCGGAACGTTTGAGGCAGTTCCGGACGAGAAAAAACCAAAATTCTATTGCCTTGAGATGCTTCCGTATCCTTCGGGAAAACTTCATATGGGGCACGTTCGAAATTATTCGATCGGCGATGCGTTGAGTTGGTACAAGAGACTTCAGGGTTTTAATGTTTTGCATCCGATCGGATGGGATTCATTTGGCCAACCCGCTGAACAAGCTGCGATCAAACAGGGTGTGAATCCCCGCGATTGGACAGAAGAGAACATTAAACAAATGCGCAGCCAACTGCAGACTTTGGGAATCAGCTATGACTGGTCTCGCGAAATTGCGGCGCACCGCCCTGATTTTTATAAGTTTGACCAATGGTTCTTTCTGAAGATGCTTGAAATTGGGCTCGCGTACCGCAAGAATTCGGAAGTAAATTGGTGTCCGCATTGCGAAACAACGCTTTCAAACGAGCAGGCCTCGGGCGGAGTTTGCTGGCGGTGCGGAACGCATGTTGAAAAACAAATGCGCTCGCAGTGGTTTTTGAGGATCACAAAATATGCCGACGAATTGCTTGAGGATATGTCGCAGATCGAAGACGGCTGGGCAGAGCGTGTTTTGACGATGCAGCGAAACTGGATCGGGCGAAGCAAAGGAGCATATGTTGAATTCAATGTCCAAAATTCAGAATTCAAGGTAAAGGTATTTACGACAAGGATCGATACGATCTACGGAGCGAATTCGATCGTGCTGGCGGCGGAACATCCTTTTGTACAGGGTAATTTGGATGAATTTTCGGGAGAGGTTCAGGACAAAGTTGATGAAATAATCGCCGAACACGCAAAACCGAAGGACTACGGTGAGGAAGTTGAAAAAGACGGTATTGATACCGCAATGAAAGCGATCAATCCGTTTTCCGGTGAAGAAATTCCGATCTGGATCGGGAATTACGTGATGATGGGTTATGGAACCGGCGCGGTAATGTCTGTTCCCGGCCATGACGAACGGGATTTTGAATTCGCTAAAAAGTTTGAGCTGCCGATCCGTCAGGTTATTAAACCTGCAGTTGATGCCGTTGATGGAGAAGAAAATGCGCCATTGACAGAAGCGTTTTCTGAAAAAGGAGTTTTGGTAAATTCGGATTCCTGGAATGGAAAAACCTCAAAAGAGGCAATTGCCCTGATGACAGATTTTGCCGAGACGAACGGGTTTGGAGAAGGTGCTACAACGTACCGACTGCGCGATTGGGGAATCTCCAGACAGCGATTTTGGGGTGCACCGATCCCGATAATTTATTGCGACTCATGCGGTCCGGTGCCGGTCCCGTTTGAACAATTACCTGTCGAATTACCTGAATCTGCGCCATTTACAGGAATCGGTGAATCACCGCTTTCAAAGGTTGATGAGTTTGTAAATTCGATATGCCCGAAATGCGAAGGTCCCGGGAGACGCGAAACGGATACAATGGATACGTTTGTAGATTCGACCTGGTACTACTTTCGCTACACGGATCCCAAAAACACGGAAATGCCTTTTGAGCCGAAAACTGCGAATTACTGGCTGCCCGTAGATCAATATATCGGCGGAATTGATCATGCGGTAATGCATCTTTTGTACACAAGATTTTGGACAAAAATGATGCGCGATATCGGTCTTGTTGAATTTGATGAACCTGCAACAAAATTACTTACACAGGGAATGGTCGTAGCGGAATCGTTTTACAGCAAGGCGAAAGAAAGTTACGTATTTCCGGACGACGTGGTGATCGAACGCGACGAAACTGGAAAAGTTTTGGGCGCAAAACTTGCGGATGGTTCGCCGGTCAGAGTTGCTGTCGAAAAAATGGGCAAATCTAAGCTAAACGGCGTCGATCCAAACGATATGATCTCAATATACGGCGCGGACGCTGTAAGAACTTTTTCGATGTTTGCCGCGCCGGTCGAGAATGAACTGGTTTGGCAGGAAACAGGAATCGACGGGGCGGTCAGATTCTTGCAGCGTGTTTGGCGGTTTGTTTACAAGTGGAAAACCGAAAATGCCAATTGGACGGCGGACGAAAATTCTGCAGATTTGAGCAAGTTAGAATTTGATGAGAGGGCAAAAAATCTGCGCCGAAAAACCCATCAAACGATCCAGCGAATAACGGAGAATTTTGAAAGTGGGCAGTTTAACACGCCCGTTGCGGCATTGATGGAGCTTTCGAATGCTATGTACGATCTCAAGGTTGAGCCAAAAACTGCGACCGAAGGAGATCTGTATGCTGTGCGCGAGGCATGTAAAAGTTTGACGCTGATGCTGACTCCCTATGCGCCGCATGTCGCTGAGGAGCTTTGGGAAGCGATCATGGGAAACGAGACCGGTATTTTGGAATCCGACGCAAGATTTCCGGTTTCAGACGAAGAAGTTGCGAAAGAAGACGAGGTTGAAATAGCTGTTCAGGTCAATGGGAAATTGCGGGCGCGTGTAAAAGCCGTTGCGGAGGTGACCAAAGACGAGCTGGAGCAATTGGCGCTGGCGGATGGGAAAATTCAGGAGTATACCAACGGAAAGGAGATCGTAAAGATCATTGTGGTCCCGGGAAGGCTCGTCAATATTGTTGTTAGATAAATAAAAAATCTTGTTGATAGCAAATGAAGATGTCCGGTTTTCTTAGCACGTCAAATGTCCGGTTTGTTGATTTTGATAAGAAGGTGAATTCACCTTCTTACCAACGGTTGCCGCTTTTGCTTTTGGTTTGATCGGATCACCTTCTTTTGTATACCTCCCGACCTCGTGAGCGCCAAGTCCGATCGTGATCGTTGCGTCAAAATGTTCGTAGACGATGACCTTAGAGCCTTCGAGTGAAGCGCGCCAGTTTTGTTTTTCGATCTGGAGGCGCAGATTTTTGTATCTGACGGTGTTATCGCGATTAACTGTCCTTTCCGATTGGATCGAAAAAACACGGTCGAGATCGTTTCGAAAAGCGGGCACAAAAGCGGTTCCTTCTTCTTTTGCTGTGACGGTAAAACGCGAGTTAAATTCTCCGATATACTGTTTGCTGAGAAACTCATTTGCCGCTTCCAGCGTTGTGATATTCCGAATTCTGAGTTCCTGCGGAAGACGTCCCTGCCAGGTTCTAAATGAGCGTTCACTTCTTCCGCAGGCCTGCGGTGAATATGCCGGAATGAGCGTGATCCCGAGTTCTCTGAGCGCTCTTCCGACCTGCGTCAAAGTTTGTTTATCAACCGGCTCACCGGCCTTCGGAGTCAAAAAGAAATGACTCGCCCGGTCTGTGTAGAGCTGGCAAAATATCCCTTTTGTTTCAATCACTTGGCGGATTCCATTCATCAACGTCCGGGTCGATTCCGACTCTTCCAAACGGGCGTGGTAGATCTCACTTGTTGCATTATCGAGAATCACTATCAGATCGTAGTATTTGCCGTCCTGAAACCATTGATGCTCCGATCCATCGATGTGCAGCATCATTCCTGATAAAGGTCTCCTGACGCGTCTCTTGCGATGCGTCTTTCGCGTCCTGTCCTTTGCCACAAG
>JBGTEI010000141.1:0-2075 GCA_041747875.1 Pyrinomonadaceae bacterium
AAAAGTCAAAAAAACTCGCTGATGAGGCGAAAGAACTGCAGTCTCAGGCGGTGGGCCAACTCCGCGCTCCTTCAAATCTGAGGCTTACACCCGAGCAAAAAGACGATTCTAACATTCTTCTAAAGCTGGAAAATCGTGCAACGTTTGAAATCATTGACTGGGAGTATGTAACTAAAGAAATAGGTCCCGAGACAACTGAAAGCGAAGAGATCCAAGCGGCAAAAGAGGGAAGCGATGAAGAGGATAAGATAAACGACAAGTATGATATTTGGTACAAGGTGCGACTCGACCCGTCGGTTTCGCCGGCTCCGATGGGCTGGATATTTGGCAGACAGGTTGATCCACAGGTTCCGGGCGATATAATTTATTACCAGACAAACAAACGTAAGTTTGTGACATGGCTTAGTTTAGAAGACGAAGGCGCACCGAAACAGGTGGTTTCACCAGAAAACGGAGAGGTCAAGATTACTAAACCCGGCAGCTGGGTGATCCTTTCGCGAACAAATGAAGTAAAAGCTATCGACGGCGTTGAACCTGATTTTGACGGTATCTTAGTGCTGGGGTTCGACAAGTATAATGAAGAGCACTACACGACGTATAGTACCGAACGTGAGCGGATCGATGTTTGGGGGATGCTCCCGCTTCGGGTTGAAGGTACGGGAGATAATAAATCTTTTGTCGTAAATTTGAGAAATTCTCAAACCGGAAAAATGGAAGAAAAGCGTTTTCTGTTGACGCGTGATAAGAATAAACGATTGAGGGTTACGGTTCCTGAGGGATTAGAAACCGAGAAACCAACAAAGAAATAAAGGAATTCTTATGGAAACCCCATTTGCAGAGCCGTTTGAGATCGAGATCACGGACACACTTGATCTGCATTCTTTCAAGCCTGATGAGGTGAAGATGGTGACGGAAGTGTATCTTGAAGAGGCACTGAGGAAGGGGTTTGAGCGGGTTCGGATAATCCACGGAAAAGGGATCGGAGTTCAGCGGGAAATTGTCAGAAATTTACTTTCTAAAATAGAATTTGTCGAAAGCTATAAGAATGGAGACGAATTTTCCGGCGGGGGTTCAGGTGTGACGGTCGTATCGTTCAGGAAGCAATTTAACCACGCGGCTCAGTTAAAAAATTGAAACTTTACCGGTCGTCAATAATATCCGCCCAGACTTCTTCATCACTTGTAAATTCTTCGTCTGTCTCTTCAACCGAACGTGATCGGAGTCGGATCATATTCTCTGCACGTTCAAGGCGGTTTGATAGACTAAAGCAAGTTTTCTCGAGCTCGCGAACGCGTTTCTTGTATTCTTTCCCGACCCTTTCAAGGTAAAGTAAATAAAAAAACTGCATGCCGGCCACACCGGTCAAAGAAAGCGAAAGACAAATTAATGCGAAAATCAACATTGCATTACTCACGGAAAAGGATTGCTTTAATGGCACGATTATAACGCCGGCACAGTAAAAGGAAAAGGTTTTGTTTGAAAATTGATCGGGATTCGGACTTTATTTGATTCAAAGCTAGCATATTGCTAAGGAATAAATGTAATGAATACCTCAAACTTACAGTTGGTCTATACGCTCTTGTGTGACGATGTGCGCCTCGAGATGGGAAACAAAGTGTCTCTTATGGGGGTCTTTCAAAATATAATGGTCGAGAAATTGCCGGTTTCGCTGATCAAATTCGCGGTAGTAAACCATTGGAGAGGCGAAGGGAACTATCTGACCGAGGTTAGGATCCTATCGCCGGATAAGGTCAATTTACTTGTAACTTCACAATCCACGCAGGTAAATCTTGCGCCCGGCGGGTTTACTGACAATGTAAGTTTTTTTGTAAACGTGGTATTCCCAACAGCAGGGACTTATTGGGTTCAAACTTTGGCAGAAACAGAGGTGCTCGAAGAGTTTCCTCTGATCGTAACGGATGCTGACGCGATCGGCGTTCAATCTGCTGACCAAACGTCCGAAACTATCAATTAGCGGATTTATTTTGTTGGAAGTTCAAGCGAGAGAGCAAGACGATAAATTGCTGCCTGATCTACTTCGATCTCTTTGCTTTCCGAAACATCTTTCGCAGAGG
>JBGTEI010000142.1:0-4415 GCA_041747875.1 Pyrinomonadaceae bacterium
CGATAAATTTGCCAAAAAACATGGTATTGAAATTGAACTTATGGTTGAAAAGCCAGACGACCAAACGGACGATCTAAAGTTATTCAAGCTGCCTCTAGAAAGGTTGGATGCCGTCGAGCGAAATAAAAACTCTTTCCTCACGGTTCCTGTAAAACTTCTTAAGAATAATGAATTGTTGGTATTCGCCGGCGGAAAAACGCGGACAATTCCGGCGGACGAACACGAAGATCTTGGCCCTGATATATGGGGATTCTATCGTGTTGACCTTGGTAAGGGAGAGATTTCCCGCACAAAAGCTATAGATAGATCAGACGCAGCGGCGGGTCTTTTTAATATTCCGCTTGTCGACGCAACTGTTGACGGAAAGATCGCTGCAGCCGCGTTTTCGAGCACTAACAGTAAAATATTATTTGTATATGATACTGAGACCGGAGAAGAAATATTTCGGCAGACTTTTGACGAAACCGTAGAATCCGGGCGAAACCTTCTGAAACTTAGCGAACTACGGTCGATCGCATTATCAAAAGACGGAACTAAAATAGCGATCGCAGGTTTACTGGCTGATTACGGACGGGGCCGATACAAAAAAGATCCAAAAGTTTTTATTTACGATCTACAAACAAAAGTAATGAGCTCGGAGTTTTCTATAGATGACGGCATTACGAAGATCGTGAGTTTTGACGGCAAAGAAATTATCATAAATTTTGAAGGACGCGCGATCGTAAAACTTGATGCAGGTGGCGGAAAGGAGATCTGGAAAACTCAAATGCCAAAGAATTGACTTAAGCATTTTGCTGTCAAACGAGAATGAATTATGAACCATAAGCAAATGATCTATTCAAATACGCCGACTATCCCCGGGAGGGAAATTATTGAAGTACTTGGTGTTGTGACGGGAAATGTCGTGCAGTCAAAACATATTGGACGCGATATTATGGCGCATTTAAAGGGCGTGGTCGGCGGCGAGATCGTAAGCTACACAGACATGCTGACGGATGCGCGACACAAAGCGGTAAGCAGAATGGTCGAAGCGGCGCTCGAACTCGACGCCGACGCAGTAGTTGGTTTGCGATTTACAACAAGCTCAATAATGAGCAATGCGTCTGAAATTCTTGCTTACGGAACTGCTGTAAAACTCAGGTAGTGATCATGGCTTCATTGGTCAGTAAACTATCGCTAACCGAACAAAAAGAACTTTTCGAAGATCTTTTTTATCTCAACACGGCAGAACTTTATTACTTCTGCGATGGGCATAAAATTCCATATAAGATCTTCATCGAAACCGAAAACGGTAAGCTCGGTCCTACCCGCGAAAAAGACCGGAAAAAGATCGTCATCAGACGCATTTCTCATTTTCTAAAAACGGAAAAGATCCTTGATGCAACCGTGTTCAGGAAAACTATCGTAAGCCTCAAGGGTTTGCCGGAAAACATTGGTGCGGGCGATCGCATTTATTACGGCTGTGACGAAAAGAAGAATCCAAAAATGATCTCACTCCTGGCCGGTCTGACAAATGGTCAGTACAAAAACGGTGCGGTCGCAAGGATCCTCCTTCGCGAATTCTGGACGGATGGCAAAGCTCCGACATTTAAGAAATTTGCAGATGCCTGGCTAAAAGCAAAAAAAGAGTATTCTCTGGATCAACATCCCGAAGCGGCCTATCTGACCGATCTTAGAAAAGGTACCGCAGGAAGCAATTGGAAGAAACTTCGAAATGAAAAGGCAGATAGGGTGATAAAGATTTTGCAGAGTGTCCGTAGCCCGCCCGTTAGGAAGGGCTTCCGTGATCATCTCTGACCAAGGAGCGCCCGTGCTTACGCGTGGGCTACGGACACTTTCTTCAGAAGCCCGGGCTTACGCGTGGGCTATACGGACACTTTCTTCAGAAGCCCGTGCTCACACGCGTGGGCTACGGAAACTTTCTGCGGGAGCCCGTGGCGTCTAATAAGAATTATATTTACTTTCTCGGGACATCTTCGCCGATCGTCCATACGACTACCGAGCTTGAAAGACCGAGTCCTGATAGTCTGCCGGCCATCATTACTATTGTTTCGCCGGCTTCGACAGCATCGTTTTCGAGCAGAGTTTTCTCTCCAACCTTCAGCATTTCCTCGGTCGAGCCAAGCATTTTTTGATACAGCGGTGAAACGCCCCAGATCAGAGCGAGCTGGTTTAGGGCGCGGGAAGAAGTCGTAAGTGCGAATGTCTGCAGACCCGAGCGAAATGACGAAAGTCTGCGCGCCATCAAACCCGATTCGGTGAAAACAGCGATCTTGTCCGTTTTAATTTCCTTGGCGCAATATCCCGCTGCTTTACATAAACCCTGCGACGTTCGCCCTGATGCTTTCTGGGAAAATTTTATCGGCTTGCGGAGTGTGTTTGGTTTTAGAGTTTCGGCAGAATCGATGATCTTCGCCATCGTTGCAACACTCGCGACCGGATGATTTCCGGCGGCGGTTTCAGCGGAAAGCATCACCGCATCAGTTCCATCCCAAACGGCGTTTGCGACGTCAGAAGCTTCGGCTCTTGTCGGCCGGGGATTATCGATCATCGATTGAAGCATCTGTGTTGCAGTGATGACAAACTTATCATTTTCGATCGATTTCTTGATGATCGCTTTTTGATAGATAGGTACAAGCTCGACGCTTGTTTCTACACCCAGATCGCCTCGGGCTACCATCAAACCATCCGTCGCTTTGATAATTTCGTCAAGATTCTCGATAGCTTCAGCTTTTTCGATCTTCGCGACAAGCATCGCACGCCCGAATTTTCGTTTGTTGAGGCTTTTAATAATCTTCTTTACTTCTCTGCAATCCTCAGCTTTCCGGACGAACGACAGCGCTATGTAATCGACGTCGCGGGACATTGCCCACTTCAGATCGACGTGATCTTTCTCGGTCAGGCTCGGAATTGGAAGTTGTGTTCTAGGCAGATTGATTCCTTTGCTTTCGTAAAGGAGTCCGCCGGAAATTACTTTACAAATAATGTCCGTTTTATTTTTATCTGTTACCTCAAGTTCTAAAGAACCGTCGTCAAGAAGGATCCGCGAGCCAATTTCGACAACTTCCGGGAGTTGGGAAAAGTTTGTCGAAACTCCATTTTCATCGCCCGCAATATCTCGCGTCGTCAGTGTAAATGCCTGACCGCTTTTGAGATTAACCGGGCTATGGTCCTTTAATGAACGCGTTCTTATCTTTGGTCCCGCGAGATCGACCAATATCGCCAGCGGTGCATTAAGCTTTTCAGAAACGGCCCGGCAATTCGCGACCAATTCATCATGCTCTTCTTGTGTGCCGTGGGACATATTGATCCGAACGGCATTCGCGCCGGCTTTTACGAGAGCTTCAATTGAATCTTGTGAATTCGATGAAGGACCGAGTGTTGCTAATATTTTCGCTTTTCGCATAAATGTTCTTACAAAATCAGTTTCAGATTATTGATAATTTTGAAATGCAGCAGACTATTTTATATTTTGCTCCGGAGATCAACCACTTCGATCTCGTGAAACAGAATTTTTCCTTCTTTTGGAAGGGCATTATCGGCAAACACCTTCCATTTAAGCTCTATATCGTCGCCCCTGATATCCTCATAATCCGGTATCAGCGGAATTTTCCAACTCATTGACATATTTCTCAGCAGCGGAAAACTTGCTTTGAAATTCTCATCGCCAAATTCCTGATTGAGATTAAAAAGACGGTGTCTATAGAACCTGCCGCCGTCTTTCAGGTTTATCTTATTTTTAGTTTCCCGCAAAATACTCACCGGAAGGTCCAACAAACATGCAACATATTGTGCGAATGATGAGCCGACATTTCGGGCTTCAACTAACAAATGATAGATCGGTGTTTCGATCGCGGAAGCCGCTGAAGCATCATCAACGTTTCCAACTGAATTTGGTGCAGCAAAAGTCTTAGCCGTTAACTCGATCAAAAACGTCACGTACACATCAGGGGTTTGCTCACGAAACATTACATCGCGCACTTCATAATCTTCCATCGGAACGGATTGAAAATTATAGCGTTTGTAGTACCGGTGATCATTTGCCTGATGTGCGGTATTACTCTGCGGAATTTCAACAACGTATACAACATCGCTTTCGCCGGAATCAATTTTCACCGAATGAATTACGATCCCGTCAATTCTCGGCGTTATACTGTTGATTATTTGTTCGATCCATTCTCTTGGCGTCTCGGTTCTATCGACCGGATAAACTTTTTCGGGCAGATGTCTTTTTTCGATCTCGTTAAATTCGCGAATTCCGTAGATCAATAATCCGCCCGCAGAATTTGCCATCGCAGACACATCTTTTGTGATCTCTTTTTTTTGATGATCGGATCTGCCAAGTGCCTCGCCCGATTTATATTCAAGCGTCAGAGATTCTTCGATCCCGCTGTCTATGAAGTTCTGTATTTTCG
>JBGTEI010000143.1:0-5231 GCA_041747875.1 Pyrinomonadaceae bacterium
CCCTCTTAGGCCGGCTGCGGTAGCGGGCACTTCTGAAGTTGTCGGCGTCAGCGATGGTGATTCGATAACGATCCTCGATCGGACAACCAAAAAACGCATAAAAGTTCGTCTTGCGACGATCGATGCGCCGGAGTTTAATCAGCCGTTTGGCGCAAGATCAAAACAGAGCCTTTCGGAACTCGTCTACATGAAGAACGTAACGCTAAGATCATTTGGAAATGACAAATACGGACGCGAGATCGCCGAAGTTTTTGTTGACGGAAAAAATATCAATATCGAGCAGCTAAAACGCGGTTTGGCGTGGCATTACAAACAACACGAAAAACAACAGATTGAGGCCGAGAGATTGATATACTCAAAAGCACAGGACTACGCAAAGGAAAATCGCATCGGACTCTGGACGGAAAGTCATCCGGTTCCGCCGTGGGATTTTCGCAAGGAAAAACCGGAAAAAACTCCGAAACCAACAAAATACTTGTTTATCAGATAACTTAATTATGAATGAAGCATACGAAAAACTTGGACAGTTTTATCTTGGGAAGGAATATGACGCTGAAACACAGCAGATCACAGATAATCTTACACTCTACGATTCAAAGCATCTTGTAACTCACGGCGTCTGTATGGGAATGACCGGTTCGGGAAAGACAGGCTTGTGCGTCGCACTGCTTGAAGAAGCGGCGATCGACAATGTTCCCTCGATAATTGTCGACCCGAAAGGCGATCTTACAAATTTGCTGTTAACTTTTCCAAATCTTTCAAAGGAAGAATTTCTGCCGTGGGTAAGCACCGATGAAGCTTCAAAAAAAGGGATCTCGGTCGATGAATTCGCGGAGGCGGAAGCAGCGAAATGGAAAAACGGACTGGCCGAATGGGGACAGCAGCCGGAAAGAATTCAGATGTTTATGGATTCAACCGTGCGTGAACTCTACACACCGGGAAGTTCTGCCGGAAAATCGCTTTCGATTCTTAAATCATTTGATAAACCAAAAGATCTTGACGATCTCGAACTCCTCGCCGAACGCGTTTCGACACTTGTCAGCGGATTGCTCGGGCTGATCGGAGTCGATGCCGATCCGCTTACCGATAAAGAACACATTTTGCTTGCCAATATAATTCAAACCGAATGGCTTAGCGGCAAAGATGTGACGATCGAACAATTGATCGCGCTTATTCAGGATCCGCCGATGAACAAGATCGGCGCATTTGACCTTGAAGCGTATTATCCGAAGAACGATCGGTTCAAGCTGGCAACTCAGATCAACAACCTTCTCGCGTCGCCGCAGTTTGCCGTTTGGACAAAGGGTGACAATATCGACATAAACGATCTTCTCTATACAAAAGAAGGAAAGCCAAAGATGTCGATCCTTTCGATCGCGCATCTTTCAGATCAGGAACGGATGTTTTTTGTCACGCTTCTGCTAAACGAACTCGTTTCGTGGATGCGGGCGCAATCGGGAACTTCGAGTCTCCGCTGCCTTTTTTATATGGACGAGATCTTTGGATATCTCCCGCCGGTTGCAAATCCGCCGTCGAAAAAGCTTTTCCTTACGTTGCTAAAACAAGCGCGTGCATTTGGCGTCGGACTTCTTCTTGCAACACAAAATCCCGGCGATCTCGACTACAAAGCGCTGAGCAACGTCGGTTCGTGGTTTATCGGTCGCCTTCAAACCGAACGCGACAAGGATAAGGTTTTGGAAGGCCTCGTCACGGCAAATAGCGGTGCAGACAAAGCGGAACTAAGCAAACAATTGTCGGGCTTAGGAAAGCGGGTTTTCATGCTCAACGATACCGCGGAATCTCACCCGATCCTTTTTGCGACCCGCTGGGTGCTTTCATATCTTGCCGGACCAATAATGCGAAATCGTTTTAAGGAATTGATCGGCGAGCAGGCATCCGGAAATGAGGAAGCCGCTCACGCAGCGCCAAATGCAGCCGAGACTTCCGCTGCCCCCACAGCGCCTTCAAATGTTGGAAACAGACCGGTTCTTGATCCTGAAATTCCGCAGGTTTTTGTGCCCGGACAAGGGAAAGTCTACCAGCCTTCGGTCTTGGGATTCGCAGACGTTTTATATAAGGATGACAAACTCAACATCAATGAAACGCGATCGCAGATGTTTGTAGCTCCACTAACAGACTATATAAATTGGGACGAAAGCTCCGTTATTGAATATACGCTTAACGAACTCGAAACTGAGCCGCGCGATGGATTCGGGTTTGAACAGATAGATTTCGATGTTTCCTCAAAATCGATAAAGGCCTGGCAAAATGATTTTGTTGATTGGCTCTACAAAGGTAAGCCGATGACCGTATATCGTTGTGAGACGCTCGAAGCAGTTTCTCAGCCGAATGAAGATGAGCGGGCATTTAGAATCAGAATTGCACAGAATGCACGCGAAAAGAGAGACGATTTTGTCTCGAAGATCAGAGACGATTATCAGAAAGAAATAGATTCTCTCAACAACCAGCGTGAACGTGCGGTGACAAAGGCGGATACGCAATCGTCGCAGGCGAGTTCACACGCAGTCGGAACCGCTATCTCGATCGGAACTACGATCCTTGGATCATTATTTGGAAGCCGCCGAAGCTACGGCGGGATCGCAAGACAAGCGACGAAGATCGGAACAACGATGAAAGAACGGCGCGAGGCGGCGGATGCTGAAAAATCGGTCGAGGAAGTCGACGAAAAACTTGTCATGATAGAAGAAGAGATTCAAAGAAAGCTGATGGAATTTCAGAATGAAGATCTGATCGATATCGAAAGTCTTGAGATATTACCTCGAAAAACCGATATTAACGTGAAAAAAGTAGCGCTTTCGTGGAATCCGGTCGAAGGTGAATCGGCAGTTTAGACGAAACCGGGCCTGAATATTTTGCGTAGTTTAAATTACAGAGGAAAAAATTCGTAAAGTTCGCCGCGAAGTTATTGCCCGGGTTTATCGTGTTTTTGGGAGTGGTCTTCCTGATCGCCGGCATCTTGATTACGGGATAAGCGATCGATTGGAATAACAGATTAAAAGACCGGGCGGTATCCATCGATAAAATTTCAAATTAAGGCGCATTTAAGATCAAATTGATCGGGAGGGTTTTATGTTAAGAAAGATTGGTGGTGTGGTTGCAGGTTATGTAGCGATGGTCGCTTTTGTAATCGGAACATTTTCAGCGCTTTATGTTGTTTTGGGACCAGAGAGATCTTATCTGCCAAATAGCTACGAGGTTTCGATGCTTTGGATTATTTGTACCTTTTTACTTGGTTTCTTCGCGGCAATATTCGGCGGTTTTCTTTGCAAAATGATATCGAGAAGCACTGCCGCCGTACAGGTTTTTGCCGGCATAGTTTTGATCCTTGGAATCGTAATGGGGGTCGCCGTTGCCATGGCAGAAAAACCGAATGAGGTCAGAAGCGGACCTGTTACGAATGCCGAAGCGATGCAAAAATCCCAGCAGCCGGTGTGGGTTGCGTTTCTTAATCCGGTGATCGGCGCGATCGGAATTATTCTGGGTGGTAAAATTAGAAATAAGGACTGAGGAAGTCCATTTTTGGAGATCTGGTTCGTTTAGAAATTGGATCAGATAAATTTCAGGTTAAAAAAGGAGTAAAAAAATGGAAACAGCACAAGCAAGACCAACTCTCGGTCAGGTAATGGCGATGGAAATGGAAATGGAAGCAGCTACTGCAAGAAAACTTCTGGAAAGACTTCCGGAAGAAAAATTTGAGTGGCAGCCGCATGTAAAATCAATGACATTGGGAAGATTGGCAGGACACGTCGCCGAAACCTTCGAATGGACAGGAGCGACGATCCTGCAGGACGAACTTGATTTTTCAACTATGGATTACAAACCCGAACCGGCAACTTCAACCGCCGCAATTCTTGAAAAGTTTGATGCAAATATCAAATCTGCCCTCGAGATCTTGAGCGGAGTTAGCGACGATGACATTATGAAACCCTGGACAATGCGTGACGGCGAGAAGATCTATATGACGATGCCGAAAGTTGCCGTTATGCGTGGATTTGTCCTTAGTCATATGATCCACCACCGCGGACAACTATCTGTTTACATGCGTCTTCTCGATGTTCCGGTTCCATCGATCTACGGTCCGTCAGCCGACGAACCCGATATGTAAAAAGTAGCGCCGGAATTTTGGAGCGCCGGCATCTTGTAGGCTATCCTGACGGCGTCTCGCCGTCAGGATCTTTAATCGATCAAAACCCGAACATGACATCGGCATCCCGTTGGCAGGCTGCCGGTCGGACAATTCAATGTCGTTTTCAGAAACATTAGCGATCCGCATTCGTGATTATTTTTCCTCAAACGGAGTTGCGTTTGAAAAGAAGAAAATGATGGGCGGATTGTGTTTTATGGTTGACGATAAAATGTGTGTCGGGATAAACGGAAACGACCTTATGCTTCGAACTGACCCTGAGGTTTTTGAAGAACTGACCACAAAAGAAGGCGCCCGACCGATGGATTTTACAGGGCGAGTGATGAAGGGTTTCGTATTTGTCGAAGAAAACGCCGTCAAAAAACCGGCGCAGCTAAAATACTGGATCGACCTGGCACTCGAATTTAATCCGCGGGCCAGGTCGAGTAAAAAGAAGAAAAAGTCTTAACCCTTTGATAAAGCTAAGATCTTGTCGAAGTGCTCGTTGGTCACAGGCATTACGGAAAGACGTGTGTGCCGGATCAAAAGCAGCCCGGTAAAAAATTCATCGGCTTTTATCTGCGTCAGAGTTACCTCATTCTTAAATTGCTTGACGGGCGCAATATCTACCCAATTCCAGCGCTCATCTTCGGGACTCTGGTACCCGCCATCCGATACAACCTTTGCCACACCCTGAACTGCCTTTACATCGCCCGAGTTGTAAAAAAGGACGAGATCGCCTTTCTTCATCTCCCGGATATTATTTCTTGCCTGATAATTTTTTACTTTTTTCCAAACCCTCTTCTTATCTTTTATAAGCTGCTCAAAGGTGCATTTCTGTGGTTCTTCTTTCATTAGCCAGTGATTCATAAAACTATTCTTCCTCAATAAATTTCTTTAGACTATCCAAGCTTTCCTGAGATCTTTCCCGAATCATCGATTGCATCCAGAAAAACATCGCTTTATATAAAATTCCCTTCGGTTTTAATGTTTCGGATTGGACGATCTCCGTGGTCAAACCCTTATTGATAAGCGATATATTTACGTCATTTGTATGCGAATCGCCATCAAGCTCAAACGCAAATCT
>JBGTEI010000144.1:0-6467 GCA_041747875.1 Pyrinomonadaceae bacterium
AGATCTGAAGTGTTTGACTACGCAAAGATGTTAAAAAATCAAAATGACTGGGGCCCGTGGGTAAAGAAAGATCCGAAGATCAAACTCAATTATACGGGCACGGACGGCGAAGTCGGGTTTGTATCAAAGTGGGAAAGTGACATGGATGACGTCGGGCACGGCGAGCAGGAAATCAAAAAGATCGATGACGGTGATAGGATCGAGAGCGAAATAAGATTTAAGAAACCAATGGAAGCGACGAGTCAGGCGTTTTTTACAACGGAAGATGCGGGTGAAGGAAAAACAAAAGTAACCTGGGGGTTTACCGGGACTATGAATCGCCCGATGAATTTGATGCTGCTTTTTATGGATATGGATTCAATGGTTGGTAAGGATTTTGAAGAGGGCTTGTCGAATTTAAAATCTATTGTTGAAAAGCAAAGCAGTCCGGAAGCGCCGAAACCAGACGAAGCTGCAGAAGATACAAATACAAACACTGAAAATTCGAATAAATAGAAAGGGAATAGTGGTCGCACGGAAAGCAGGCTTTTTATCGCGAAGCGAATTAGAGTGAACGAGGATTATTAAAACGCAATATCAACTGGCAAAAAAGTAAAAACCTTAGTCGGAACTTGCTCGCAAAACTCGCCTCCTTCAGAAGGAGCGGAGTTTAGACTGGGATGACTTACTTTATATTGTTCTTTTACTCCCCGGTCTTTGAAGACGGCCGCTTTTACCGGCCAACAATTAGCCGGGCTTAGAACGAGACGCTTTCAGGACAGCCGTCGGGACGAACGGCGCTACGCTTGTCTTCTAGTCGTTGAATATAAAAAAGCCGAGTCCGCCGGGATCACGAATTATTACGTTGTCGGCTACATTGTCGCTGCTAAATACTGTAATTTCTTCCGTGATCGGAATTCCGGCTTCGCGTAGTAGACCGATATTTGTCAAATTCTTTCCGCCGTTGAAATAGGTCATTCCGGGATTAAAGAACAAGTGCGGACACATCATGGGTTTCATCAGGCTGATGTCAAAACCTTCACCGTCTGAAAAGGTAGCCCAACCCTGATCGAGTTCTCCCTCTTTTTTGCTAAACCCGAGTGCGCTCCAAAATTCAGCAGTCTTATGTATGTCGTGTCCCTCAATACTCAGGCCGACAAAGTTTCCCGTGAGTCCAAACGACTTTTCCTTAACCTGATGATCGACCTCAAGCCATTCATCGATCACATATACCCGCACACCATTAGGGTCGCTCAATAAAAACCCGTCGCCAATTTCAATTACTTCAAGATCGTCTCCCAGTTCTGAAACCGCTGCTGCGAGATCTTCCGAATAGATCTTGATACCTGTCCGGGCAAACCGGTCCGGGTTAATTTCAACCAGAGCCTTTCCATCTGTAAACATCGTCGGATCGTCGTCAGAAAGCGATTCAAATTTTAGCCGCTTATAAAAATCCTTGCTCTCTTCAAGACTGTTTGTCGGCGTATGTATTGTAGTTTTTCTTTTCATAAATGATCCCGGATCTTCAAATTCGCTGCTATCAACCGCGTAGTTTTCCAGCCGCGATCGCTCCCAGAAATCCCATTACGGCATTCAGTGTGGTAGACCAAAGCGGCTGCTGTGCAGCACCCATTGCGTCAAGCAGTCCAATTTCTGCTGCAACGCGATCCGGATCTGCCGGCACTTGAACGACCTGTCCAACCGCCATTAATAGACCAAAAATCAGAATAACTCCCGCCATCCAAACCGCCGTATTCGCCGTATTTCCGATCAATACAGCAACAAAACCGGCAACCGCTCCGGCGATCAAAAAGACAATAAATCCGACGAGCATCCAGGTATAAGTAACAGAATATGAACCTTCTTGAAAACTTCCCGCGGTTCCGAGAATTGTATACAAACCTGAAAACATCGTAAATAGTGCGATGGACATTGCAATATAACCCACTATTACTCCGATAACCTTTTTCAGCATAATATTTTCTCCCGAGGAAGCTTAAGAATTGATCCAAAAGTTATATGATAAAATCCATCGATACAACCATGTGCAGAAACATTAAAACATTATACAACTTTCAGCCCCCGGCGAAGCAAGACGAAATTCGGGCGGCCGCGCTTCAGTATGTTAGAAAGATCAGCGGCTTTCAAAAACCTTCAGCGGTAAATCAAGAGGTATTTGAGCGTGCGATCGCCGAGATCAGTGCAACTTCAGAATTATTACTGGCGTCGCTGATTACATCAGTACAGCCAAAAGACAGGGAAGCGGAAGCGGAAAAGGCGCGCGCGAGAAACCGCCGTCGGTTTGGCGGAAGTGTGTAAGAAGGAATATGAATAATCTTAGGTCGACTTTTTTACGTGCCATTTGCGTGCTTTGTTTTGGAATTTCGATATTTGCTCAAAGCGGTGAGGAGATCATCAGACAGGAGAGATTTTTCTACGATTCTCTAAAGGAAAAGAATTTAGGCGTGCTGCCCGGCCTCTTTCTCGACAACTTTCACGGAATCTTTGGCGGCGGCTATATCGATCGTGATGCGGAAATTGAAGGATTTGAAAGCGCTGTCCTTCTGGATTATCGGTTCTCGGAGATCATTGTTAAGTTTCCGGCGGAAACCGTCGGGATCATTATGTATCGTTCGTATATTAAAGGTACGTCAAAAGGACTCGAAGTAACAGGAGAATCGTACCGGACATCGACATGGGTCAAAAACGACGGCAAATGGAAAATGATACTTCACACAGATGTTCCGGTTGGAGAAACGCTGGCGAATATCAATAAAAGAAAGGACAACAAGAATATGAATTTTATCGGGATCGCGACGTCGATCTATAAGGTCTCCGATCTGGATAAAGCCAAAGATTGGTATTCAAAGGCGTTTGGTGTAAAACCGTATTTTGATGAGCCGTTTTACGTCGGGTTTAATATCAATGGTTTCGAACTCGGACTCCAGACCGAAGATGAACAATCATCGACAAAGGGAAATGCATCAGTTAGCTATTGGGCGGTAAAGGATGTGAAAGCTACCGTCGCTGAATTTATTGGCCTCGGTGCGACGGAACATGAACCGGCGGCTGACGTTGGCGGTGGTGTCGTAGTCGCCTCGGTTAAAGATCCCTGGGGGAATATCATTGGAATTATTCACAACCCGGTATTTACGGGAGCGACAAAATAACATTTATGAGTCAAAACGAAAACGGCCAGTCTGAAACTGGTCAGCCATACTATCTCGATCAACCGGCTGCCGATAAACGCGTGCCGATGATCCTTAGTATTCCTCATTCGGGAACCGGTTTTCCGCCGGATCTTGTAGAAAACTTTGATGAAGAACTCCTGTCGGAATTGGACGATACTGATTGGGATATTGATCAGCTTTACGATTTCGCCTCCGAATTGGGTGTCACCGTTATCCACGCAAAATATTCTCGCTGGGTAATAGATCTAAATCGCGAACCGAACAGCAAACCGCTCTACGATGACGGTAGATTGATCACGGCACTCTGTCCGACCACCAATTTTCTGGGTGCGGATCTCTATAAAGATAAAGACAATGAGCCGACGGACGATGAAATTCAACGGCGTTTAGAGACGTACTTTCTTCCATACCACAAAAAGATCGATTCACTTATCGAAGACTTTAAGGGCAAATTTGACAGGGTCATCTTTTGGGATGCGCATTCTATCAGGCGAACCGTAAGTACAATTAACCCATCGCCATTTCCGGATCTTATTCTTGGAGACAATGACCGCAGATCTGCTTCTGATTCGATAGTTAATTGTGCTTTGCAATCTTTGAAGAGCGAGAAATGGCGGGTTGCTCACAACGATCCTTTTAAAGGCGGATTCTTAACGCGATCTAAGGGAAATCCCCTTGGCGGTGTTCATGCGCTGCAGCTTGAAATGTCAAAGGATCTATATATGGACGCGGACGAAACAATCTACGATAATTACAAAGCCAATCGCGTAAAAAAATTGCTCAAGACGACGTTTGAAAAATTGATCTCGCTTTTATGAAATTTCACGCAAAAGGATTGCTTCAAAATGACGGTTGGGTTGAGAATGCCGTTGTGATCACCGATGAATACGGAGTTATAACTTCGATCGATCCTGACCGATCGTTTGACGGCTGTGATGAGATCATAGATGGGTACTTGCTTCCGGGCTTTCAAAACGCTCATTCACACTCATTCCAATATGCGATGGCAGGCCTTGCCGAACGACATTCAAAGGCAAACTCTGCAGATGATTTTTGGGGTTGGCGAAACGCCATGTATAAAATTGCACTGTCCGTAAGCCCCGAACAGCTCGAATCGATTGCCTCGATGCTTTACGCTGAAATGCTGCGCCACGGATACACAAATGTCGCAGAATTCCACTATTTGCATCATGATAAATACGGTAAAGCATATATAAATCTTGCTGAGATGGGTTCACGATTGATCGCTGCCGCAGAAAGAACAGGGATCAATATTACCCTGATCCCGATCTTCTACCAAAAAGGCGGATTCGGGAAGCCGCCTGAAGATGATCAACGGCGGTTCATTTCGCGAGAACACGACGAATACACGCGTTTATTCGAGGCTACACAAAATACAGCGAATGGCTGCGACGGCGCAAATGTAGGTGTCGGAATACATTCTATGCGAGGGGTTGAGCCTGAAGCGATCGCATCTGCTGCGCGGGAACTTCCTCAGGATATTCCATTTCACATACATATCTCCGAGCAGCTTGAGGAAGTATCGGATTGCGAAGCTTATTTAGGTGCCCGACCCGTCGAATGGATGATCGAAAATGTTGAGCTCTCCGCAAGATTTCATTTTGTGCACGCAACACACGTAACCGGCAAAGAAATATATGCCTTAGCACATACAAAAACAAATGTTGTCCTTTGTCCTACGACAGAAGGCAACCTTGGCGATGGGATCTTTCCGCTGCGAAAGTTTCATGATCACGGCGGAAAATGGAGTATCGGCACGGATTCACACGTAAGTCTAAACCCATTTGAGGAGATCAGGCTACTTGATTACGGGCAGCGTTTGGTTTCACATATTCGGAATACTTTCGCTCTCAGGGACAATGAAAACAGTGCCGCGTTTGCGATCGACCAGGCGCTGATCGCCGGCCGTAAGGCAATGAATAATTATGAAACGCAGTATTTTACGGTTGGCGCGCCTTTCAACGCCTGTATTATTTCCGCAAAACATCCGTTGATACATTCTGCTTCGAGCGCGAATTTACTAAATACAATTCTATATTCAAGCGACGTATCGAGCCAGACGGGAACAATAGTAAACGGCCAATTTGTATCGAGGGATGGTTATCATATACGCCAAGACGAAATTGTTAATGAGTTCACAAAAACGATGAGGGAACTCGGTATTCGATAAGTTTATCAGGAGCAATGATATGAGAAAGGGGTTTTATACCATTTGTTTGACGCTGGTATTTTGTGTTTTTGTAAGTTCGCAGGAAACGAAGGATCTTGTCTCAACCCGCGAGATGAACCGGATCAACTGGATGGAATTCCAAAAGACGGTTCCCGCAAAGATCAATACGGTACTTCTCCCGACTGGGACGCTTGAGCCTCATGGAGTAGCAAACAACGGCGCAGATAATACGGCGCCGGAAGCAATGGCAAGAGATATTGCGCGGCGGACAAATTCAATGATCGCACCAACATTGCCGTACGGAATGACCGGAAGTCTTGCCGGGTATCCGGGTGCATTTAAAATGAGCGAAGCTGCCTACCGACCTTTTGTAAAAGAGATCTTAGAAGGGCTCGTTAGAACCGGATTTAAGAACATCATTATTCTAAACGGACACGGCGGAGGACAAACTGCTGTTTTGCAGGATGTCGCTGCCGAAGTCGCCAACGAGAAAAATGTTCGCACGCTCGTTATAAATTGGTGGTCATTTGCCTCGGACGTTACACATGAGGTTTTTGGTGAGGACGGCGGACACGCGGGCTGGAATGAAACGGCGTATATCCAGGCGATCGATCCAAAACTCGTAGATGAAACAATTTACAGCGATGATCTTGCGACACCCTATCCGCGAGCCGGAACATGGAGCGCTACGCCATTCCCGTCATCGATCGGTCTATACAAAGAGGGTGAAGGCTATCCGAAGTTTGACCAGAAGAAAGCAGATGAGTATTTTCAAAAAGTGAATGACAAGATCGCAAAATTGATAATCGAAGTGCGCGGAAAATGGGACAAGGCAAAACTCTAGTTCACAGGTTTGAGTTTGTCTCCTTGATCAAAACCGAATGAAGATAATCCCTAAAACAGAAAAACCACTGATCCAGACCGATTCTTGGAATTATAAAATTCCGTGGATCCTGATGATAAGTGCGGTCCTCATAATGATAATCGTATTGGCGTCGCAAGGCAGGATCTGGTGGTGCAAATGGGATACACCGCTTTATATTTGGTCGAGCGATGTTTGGAGCAAACATAATTCACAGCATTTCTTCGATCCGTATTTTTTTACG
>JBGTEI010000145.1:0-10132 GCA_041747875.1 Pyrinomonadaceae bacterium
GGCGCTCAAGCGATTGTGGATGTGACGAGAAAAGTTTTGACAATGACCCTGGTTTCTTTTTGTTTTTCGAAGCAAGCTTTTCAAACATCGTCGCCATTCCGGTAGGGTCATATCCCGCCGCGTATAGATACTGAACACCAAGCGAATCAGCTTCTTTTTCTGCACCGCGACTAAATTTGAAAAATGCAAGCATCTGTCCAAGTTGTGCAGTATTTTGCAGAACCGCGCCCGCGATCCCGCCAGTAAAGATCACGCCGGCAAGAATTCCGTATCCAAGAAGTGTGCTCTTACCCGAATTTTCCATCGCGTGCCGAGCCGTAACGTGTGCGATCTCGTGCGCCATCACACCGGCGAGTTCTGCTTCGTTGTCTGCTGCAATTATCAATCCCTTGTTTACAAAGAAAAATCCGCCCGGAAGCGCAAATGCATTTACTTCATCACTATCGATAACTTTTATTGTAAAAGGAATTTTTGCGTCAGAATTTAGAACGATGTTTTGCCCGACACGATTAATATATTCGTTGATCTTTGGATCTTCCACCATTTTAGCCTGCTGTTCAACCTGCGCTGCAAGCTGTCTGCCCAGGGCGATCTCTTTTTCCCTTGATCCTCCCAACCAACCCGCAAAACTGTCAAACCCACCGTTGATGTTCCTTTTGCCGATCATCGCCGGATCTTCTTTTTTATCGAGCTTCGGGTTGTTGTCAGATTTATCTTTATCCTGCGCCGCTATATTTGTTGGAGCAACTGCGACAAAGCTAAACCATAAGCTCACAAACAAGAAAAATGCACCTGTTCTTCGAATCATTTTATTCTGCCTCCAAAAATCCTTGCCAGTCTTAGTTAAATGGGTAAGTGATTGTAACCTTAATCTATTTTGTAAATCAACGAGTTTATGATGCAGAGTGCAGGTAAAAAGTTGGAGACATGTCGGGAGTTTATTCGAAAACCAGAAAAAACTTTAGAAATGACACGGAAAAGGGTTTTATACTTTGACCAAACCTGTTAAAATACTTTTGGAATTCATAACAGAATTACGTTATGATCTACCCTCTTGTAAACAACCTCTAAATACTCGTAACTCCCCCAGATAAGATACAACTAGATTAAAACTAACAGGGTCATCAATGAATCGCATACAGGAAAAAGTAAAAGATCTAATAGAGGTTCGCAAATACGAGCATTTGCACGACTTTCTCGCTGATCCGTCAAAAACGATTGACGGATATCACTATACTCCCGTAACTTCGAATTTGATGGTCAATTGGCTAGATGCCCTGGCTGTAGCTGAAAAGGGAAAGGGGACGGCAAAAGCACTTGCCGGATATCGTGGCGTAGGAAAAAGCCATTTTCTCGCAGCGTTAGGCGCAATGCTCTCGCAGCCCGAACTACGTTCAAAAGTTAAGGATGAGCACGTTTTTGCAAGTCTTCATCATTTGAAGCGCAGGCACTATCCAGTAGCTTACGTTCGAAGAGGGACAAGAAAAACTTTTACCGAGGAATTGATCACGGCGATTTCTTTGACCCTCGGCATCGATCCGAATACGACCGACAGCAATATTGAAAACCTGATCCAGACGGCAGCTGAAAGTGCTAGGGAATTACCATTTGTAATTCTGGTTGATACCGACGGTGAACGCGAAACCCGAGTTGCGCGTGACGAGGGTTATCTCCTCGGCGAACTTGCCGAGATCTGCAGAAACCAAAACATCTTTATCGGTGTCGCGCTTGATGACGATATTACCGACGCCGACGGAATAAATTCGGCGATCGCACAAACTTTTACGATCGACTATTTAGACCAGGAACATCTTTACCAAATTGTCGATGCGCATATCTTTCCAAAGCATAGACAGTCGCAGGTTCTGATCCAAAAACTCTACAATGAATTTCGCGACACGCTGCCAAATTTCCGTTGGAGTGAGCAGCGATTTAACGCTCTTTACCCGCTGCATCCATCGATACTCGAAGTTGCGCCTTTTGTGCGGTTCTACGCGCCAAGTTTTGCACTTCTTGGATTTGCGTCGAGAGCGGGTGAAAGGATACTTGGCCGCCCTGCAAACTCACTTATTTCGCTCGATGAAGTTTTTGACAATGTCGAAAGTTCACTGAGAAAAGCTCCGAATCTCGAAGAATCATTTGCCGTTTACGACAAAATTCTGGATCAGGTGATCTCTGAGATTCCGGTAATGCAAAGATTGCAGTCAAAGCTGGTTTTGAAGGCGATGTTCATACTTTCGCTTGATGGAAACGGGACGACTGCGGGCGAGATCAGCGAGGCGATGCTCATTTATGATGAGAATGATCCTCAAAAGAGCATCGATGAAACAAAGGAATTGCTCCAGAAGTTTGCCGATGTTTTCCCTGAAGATGTTTGGGTCAAGGACGACGGCACAAACGAAACGCATTTTGGAATTAAGGTAAGCGGAAAAGACGATCTGAATACTGCCCTTGAAGAAGCTTCGAGAAATATCTCGCTCGACGTCGTTCCTCAGATCCTTCGACGACTCGCAAAAGACAAATATTTTGACTGGAAGCTGTTCGCTGAAGTCGAAGCAGAAGCAGCCGACTCGATGGAAAGCACATTCTTGTGGCGCGGCGGATTGCGGCATGCAGAGATCAATTGGAACTGGAACGGTGATTTTTCACAAAGAAAGGACAGTACGTCAGATGGCTCGAAGTTTGACGCAGAGATCTTTATTAACGGCTGGAATGTAATAAATTCCGACACTGGCGACAAAACTGGTTCTTGTAAAGTCTCATGGAATACTGCAAAACTTACCGGCGAGGAGATCGCCACGATCCAAAGGCTGTATATATTGCTGTACGACACAAGCCTGAAAGAACAATTTGCTGAACAAGTAAGATCTGCGGGCCATACCCATATGGTTTCTGCGAGTAAAATATTTGATCGCGCGTTTTTTCTGGACGCCAGTGTTTTAGTAAATGGAGAAAAACTAGATATTCCTTTGGACATTCTGGAAAAAACCTCGGTCAGCGAGGTCATTTCCGGGTCACTTTCGGAACATTTTGACAGGCAATATCCGGAACATCCGCACTTTGAAAAACAACTCGGAATGGGGGAAGTCGCTTCACTCGTAAATGACTTCTTCAGCGGGGCGAAGCGAAACATTCCGGAAACCCAACGGCTTGCCGAGGTATTTGCTTTTCCGCTCGGTTTGGTGAAGGACGTTGCAAACGAATACGTTTCGCTCGGCGAAGACGAAATTGCGGATCTTCCGCTGACCCGGGATCTGCTTTCCTTCATAAATGACAGTGACAAAGAAACCGTCGCGCTCGAGGACATTTACCACATTCTGAACGAGAAACCGCTGGGGTTGGTTACGGAGGCACAGCGATTGATCCTTGGTTTTCTCGTGGCACAAAGGCGGATCGAATTTGTCACATCGAAAGGCGATCGAATAAATCATCGTTCGCTTGATCTTAAGATAATTTGGGATGATATTGTCGGCGTTGCCAAACCTTCCGGCGTTCATTTTGATTACGCCTTGCTTACGGATTGGGCTCGCGCGATCACAAAGAATGAGTCAATCGAAGATTTTAACGGCGTAAACGGAAGGGAAGGTGTAATAGAAGAGCTGTCCGAATGGGTTGGAAAATGGGAACAGCTCGGTACGATCGAGAAGTTTAATAAGCTGCCGGATGATATCTTAAATACAAGAATATGGCAGGTTTCAGTTCGAGTCGAAAAATCGTTTGGCACCGTCGCGAAAACGATCAGATCAATTGCTGAAGAATCGGTGACACTCGAAGATGGTTTGCAGCGGATTGCTGAAACGTTTTTTGATTCAGCGGAAGAACTTTTTGCCCGAACAGATGATCTTCGTAAGCTGGAAGACTTTATCGATGGAGCTTCAAAACGTAAACAGATCTGGTCTTATCTTGCGATCTGCGAATCAACTCAAGATGAAAGCATCGAAAAATTCAGGGCAAATTTAGTTCGACTCATTGATGAAAGTTATAACATGCCGAGTTTTGAACACAATCAGCAAGTGCAGGAAACATGGGAAATATTCCGGGAAAAATACTCCGAGCATTTTGCGATCCGTCATAATGCGATCATGAACTCGCAGCAATTGAAGCAGGAGTTTGACAATATCGTAAAAGGCGATGAATGGTGGGAATTTGAATGTTTGTCAAAGCTTCCTATCTTCAAGAAAACGCACTGGCAAAAGGCTGAGACGATCATGAAACGCTTTCGGGCGCTCGAGTGTAATTTTGACGTCAGAGAAAATCTTAAGTCGCATCCGTTCTGCGCCTGTTCATTCAGCCTGCAAAAAATGGGTGAACTGGCGAAGCTTTCACACTCGCTCCTTCAGACGATTACGATCGCACGCAGAAGTTACCGAAAGACGCTATTTATGATCAATGATTTTATTTCTACGCTGGTCAGTGAAGTGCTTGAAAATGATAAGGATCAGGTTTTGAAAAAAGAGGCCGAGCAATTGATCAGGAATTTAAAAGACGAGAAGTCCGAGGCGTTTACGAGCACCCAACTCAGCATTTTGTACTCTGCGATGTATTTGCTGCCCAGTTCGACATCGATTG
Organism: Pyrinomonadaceae bacterium; assembly: GCA_041747875.1. Classification (GTDB taxonomy): domain Bacteria; phylum Acidobacteriota; class Blastocatellia; order Pyrinomonadales; family Pyrinomonadaceae; genus Aridibacter. The sequence goes on from JBGTEI010000145.1 coordinate 4,570, forward strand.
AGATCTCATTTCCAAGCGACAGCGGACTATTTACTTCGGAAGAACTCAGGTCGAGAATTAATGTGTGGCTCGATGATCTGCCGAACGAACCGATCCTGCTTAAGATCTAAAGAATCGAACTGGAATTTATTCAAATGCGGTAACCGGACAAAAGAAATCAAATTCTATCTTTTGTCCTTTTTTTTGTTTGTCATAAACTCACCATATGCAGAGTGTTGCGATAATTGGAATCGGACGGGTCGGCGGCGCATTTGCGATAGCGCTGGGGAAAAGCGGGTTTTTGGTTAGTAAGCTTTTTGATAGGAACGGAAAAAACCTTGATAGGATCACCGAATTAATTTCTCCGGTTCCGCGCATACTGGATCCAGAACATTTAAGCGAAATTGATGAAGATATTGTCTTTATCACCACGCAGGACACAGAAATTGACGACGTTGTGCAGAAACTATCCGCGCAATTGAGCAATAAACCGAAATTTGTTTTTCACACCAGCGGATCGCGCTCGTCGGACATTCTTCAGCCGCTTTCGGAATTAGGAATAAATATTGGTTCGATTCATCCGCTTGCGGCAATAAGCGATCCGGTTACCGGTGTTCAACGATTAAAGAACGCATTTTTCTGTGTGGAAGGTAATGTTGATGCGAAAGAGGCCGGCGAATCGATTGTTGCAATACTTGGCGGAAGACCATTTTCGATCGAAACAAAAGATAAAATTCTTTATCACGCTTCGGCCGTCATGGCATCCGGGCATTTTGTTGCATTGATGGATATTGCGACGAGCATATTGGCAAGATGCGGACTGAAGAGGGAGAATGCAAAGGATATTTTACTGCCTCTGATCGAAAGTACGATCGAAAACATACGCGGGCAGGCGTTTGAAGATGCACTGACGGGAACCTTTGCACGCGCTGACATTGTAACGCTTATTGAACACATCGATTCTCTAAGCGCGAATGTATCGACGGATGAGCTCAATGTTTATCTTCAACTCGGAAAACGCTCTTTAGAGCTCGCCGAATCAAAAGGAGCGGACAAAACAACCCTTGAAAGTATGCATCAGATCATCGCAGACGCACAGAAATTAAGATAAGGATCGACTGAAAATTCATTTAACTTACGTTTTCTTAACTCTGATGCTAAAATGTATTTTCAAACAATTAATATGAATTGCTTGGGAATTCAAAAATAATGACGGCAAAAAAGGAACAATTTAAAGAAGAGAAGAAGATATTTCTTGAACATATTCAGAAGTCAGGCTTGCGGAGAACTGCTCAGCGTGAACTGATCCTCGAGGTTTTTTTGGAAACAGAGGATCATCTTTCGAGTGAGGATCTATACTGGCTGGTTCATAAACAAGATTCGAACGTCGGGCATACAACTGTTTATCGAACGTTAAAAGTTTTGACCGAAGCCGGGTTGGCAAGAGAAGTCAGACTCGGAGACGGCAGGACTTATTACGAACATCATTTTGATCATGATCATCACGATCATATGATCTGTACGGAGTGCGGAAAAGTGATCGAATTTTTCTCAGCCGAAATAGAAAAACTTCAGGATGAAATGGCGGAAGAGTTCAAATTTAAGCCGACGCATCATTCGCTCCGGATATTGGGAGTTTGTGATGAATGTCAGCACAAAGAAAAGGATCTGTCGAGTGCCGCATCCGGCGCTCAACCAAAAGTACGGGTTAAAACAAATATAAATTAGACATTGAAGTTAAATGAACGAAGTAATAATAAAATTTGAATCGGAAGGACTTGAAGGCGTCGTCGCTGCCGGTAGTTATTTAAGCGATACGGCAAAACGGCTCGGAGTAAAGATCGAAGGCGATTGCCTTGATCCTGAAACCCCGCATGAGTGTGCGATGAAGGTTTCGGAGGGCACGAATCTGCTTTCGTCACCGACACAGACGGAGTTGGAACAATTGAGTTCGCAGGCGCGTAGGAATGGTGAACGCCTTGCGTGTCAAACTATAATTGAAAAACCAGGAGAGGTAGTAATTATGTCTGTGAATAAAAAACAGGAAGAACCGAAAGTTGAAGAAAAAGCGGAACAGTTCAAAAAAGAATTTGAAGAAATGCCGCTTGAAAAGAAGATCGCTTCTTTGGTCGAGCTTGAAGCGATCGCGCTTGGAGAAACTTTCTCATACGTTATAAATTCACCGTATAAAGCCGTAGGCAAAATAATGGATGCAATGGCGGATTTTGGGTTTAAGATGGACAAGGCAGATCATGATGCAAAACGTCCGGCTGAACACGTAAAAGAAGAAACGGGTGACGAAAAAAGCGAGCCGAAGAAAAGAGCCGCGAAAGCAAAACCGAAAACATCCGCAAAACGCGCTGCTTCGAAAAAGGCTACAGCGGCAAAGCCGAAAGCGGCATCAAAGGGTAGTTCGGAAAACGACGAATCAAAACCTGAAGAAAAAGCCGATGCTGAATAACCACAGATCCGATCTGTGAGAACAATTTTTTGAAATACAGATAATTAGGTCGGATCTATAAAACGTGAATAATAAACTCCAGAATAAATCACAGGGTGCGCTAAAGGAAAAATCTCAATATGGTTTAACGTTTGGCGTTATCGCGATGATGCTTTTTGTCGCGGGTTTTCCGATGGTTGTGATCTTTTTCTTCGGAATCTTTGCATATTTTCTCTGGAAGACTTTTTCACCGTCCCCGCAAAACGGCGTCAGGCACATTTTTGAATTTTATTCATCGGCGAGCGCCATCCTTCGGGACGACGAGCGGCAATGGTTTGGCTTTGAAGTAAATGAAGCGATCACTCAAGGTGAAAGGATCCTTCATGTTATGCACGGGGCACCGCCTCTTGTCTATTTTGCACTTGGGGCCCTGTATAACAAGATCGGAAATCACGAAAGCGCCGTTAAGCATCTTTCGTACGTAATTGAGGAAGAACATTCAAATGAATCCAGTTATGTTCATCCATCTGCGGAATTGCGGAATTATGTTCGGGTGCTTAGAAAGCTTGAGCAGGAACCGTCCGATGCTACGCAAATAACTGCTGCGATCAGGGCACTCGAGCGGGCAAGAAAGAATCGGGGTGAAACTTTGCTTGAAGACAGTCGTCAAAAGGTGCGCGATAATCGGGAACAATACGAACAATTATCTCAATCGGATGGATCAGAAAATGCCGGCTTGAATAGCCCTCAGAATAGTAATTCGCTTCTTCAAACCGTTAATGACGCACGTGTCCCACATGGAGAACAGACCGCATCACCAGAGAAAGAAGAGAATTCTGTACGAAGAAAACCTTCGTGGCGGGATCTTAAACCGTCCGGTCGAAACGATGACGATCTTTTCTCAAACCGGAAACCGATCACCGAAGTGCTTCACGATATTTACGACAAGAATATTCAATAATCTTCCCTATGCTTTCTGCCGAAATAATCGCAATCGGGTCTGAGCTCCTGACTCCGGATAAATCAGATACGAACAGTCTTTGGTTAACTGCAAAGCTCAATGAGATCGGTATTGAGGTAAAACTCAAAACGATCGTTGGAGACGATAAAATGCGTCTCGAGGAAACGATCCGCGATGCAGTGAGCCGTTCGGATATAGTTATTACGACAGGTGGTTTGGGGCCGACAGAGGATGACATCACGCGGGAAGTTTCGGCGAAGGCGATCGCGAGAGTATTAGTTTTTCAAGAAAAACTAGTAGATGATTTGATTGTAAAATTCCGTTTTTATGGAAAGGAGATGCCCGAGAAAAATAAACGCCAGGCATTCATAATCGATGGCGCGGAAGTTCTCCCAAATCCTCGGGGTTCAGCGGTAGGGATGTTCCTCGATGATGGCGGAAAATTCTTCGTTGTTCTTCCGGGACCGCCGCGCGAACTAAAACCGATGTTCGATGATTTTGTTTTGCCGCGTTTGGCAGACGTTGCGGGTGAAACCTATGTCAGACGTAGAACTTTGCGCGTTGCCGGTTTAGGTGAATCCGCTCTCGATGAACTTATTGCTCCGATCTATACAAGATACGATAACCCGCAAACCGCCACCCTTTTTAATAAGAGCGAGATCGAGGTCCAACTGACAGCCCAAGGAAATTCGTTTGATGAAGCTGAGGGTTTGATAGATGAACTTTCGCAGAAGATCGTAGATAAACTTGGGATAGCAGTATTTGCGCTTGACGGCGAAACGATGGAAGAGGTCGTCGGGAAGATGCTTTCTGAACGCGGCGAAACCGTATCGGTCGCGGAAAGCTGCACGGGTGGACTTATCGCATATCGATTCACCGAAGTCTCCGGCTCATCGGCGTATTTTATGGAAGGCGCGGTGACATATTCTAATGAGGCAAAAATTCGCTCGCTTGGCGTTTCGCCGGATATTCTAGAGACTTACGGAGCGGTTTCAGCGGAAACCGCCGAAATGATGGCGAAGGGAATCAGGGAAAGAGCTAAGACAGACTATGCCATCTCGGTTACGGGTGTCGCCGGTCCAACCGGCGGAACTGAAGAAAAACCGATCGGCACTGTTTTCATAGGTTACTCTGATGACGACGAAACGAGTTCGCTCAAGATTAATCTGCCCGGCGAAAGGTATTTGATCCGCTGGCGCACGAGTCAGACGGCGCTGGATTATTTAAGAAGGAAGATAATAAAGAAAAATGACAAGTGATATAGAAAGTAAGATCAAACCACCCGCGATAGGATTGATAGTAGTTGGAATCCTAAATTTGCCTTTTAGCATTTATCTCGTCCTTACGGTAGTGATGCAGTTGGCACTTGGGGAGTTTAACCGCCCGTTTGCAGACGATACAACGAGGATGACTTTTTATATCGTATTTTACGGGATCGGAATATTGGGGCTAATCGGAACCGCGATCGCGCCCGTATTAATATATGGCGGGATTCAGATGCGGAAGGGCAAGAAATACCGTTTCGCGAGAATTGCATCTGTGCTTGCGATCATACCGATAACTTCTAGTTGTTTCCTCGTTGGAATCCCGGTCGGGATCTGGTCATTTTTCGTTTTGCGCAATCCCGATGTAAAGGCATATTTTGATAGGCAGAATTGATGATTAAGTCTTTTATTTAAAAACTCGTTTCACTCAACAAAAACCGTGGCAATGCAAAATCCACGGTTTTTTGCGTTCAACCCACGGCATTCGCCGAATCGCCAATTCAAAATTAAAGAGGAATTTAATGAGGTTTTCAAAACAAGTATTCGCAGCTCTATTTGTCGTCTTGATCTCGACAACTGTTTTTTGTCAAACGCAAGACGGTCCTATACCCGAAGAGTTGGAACTTCGGGTTGTAACCCGCTACTACGACGATGTAAGCGACCGCGCCCGATGGGAATTGAAAGCTGAATATCCGGAAGTGCGCTTAAATGGTGATATCCCGGCCGTAAAGTTTAACGCAATGGCAAAAAAGATCGTCATGGATGGTGCTTTGGATTTTAAGAATAGAATGTCTAAGATGAGCGAAGAGGAACGCGATCGTCTCCCGGATGGCGTAAATCTATATTACGAGACGGGATTTACGATCGAATACCTGAGCGATAATTTTGTGAGCGTCAATTTCGGAAATAGCGAGCTTA